>NZ_JAVRBR020000108.1:0-10131 GCF_034531165.2 Dendronalium sp. ChiSLP03b
AAGTAATTTGGCGTTTTACTACTGAAGACGCGCGTGTCAAACTTAAACATCTTTATCCAATTTTTGAAACCGATGAAACAGGCGATTCTAATGCAACATTTTAGCCTTGACACGCCACTACTTTTAAAGAATTTGGGGTAATTAAATCAATTGTGTGTACACTGTAGCTTAAAAAGGGGGAACCGGAATCAAAGTCCCCTTCTTGAAGGGGAGCCACTGCGTTGGGCGGGTTAGGAGACTTGTAGCAAATGGCGTGGATTTAAGTAGAACGGCTGAAATAATTCACGCTATGTCATTGCGAATGGAACGAAGTCGAATGAAGCAATCGCAAGGTTTATATCAATTTTACATTCTGTTACATAGCTAGGTTTATTTTCACCGACTTACTTAGAGAGGGATCTAAATTTATAAGGGAGCATCCCAAATGTACAAAAAGAGGGTAAAACGCCGATTTTATTCGCGATTGTTCGACTAAAAATTGTGGTAGCTTGCTGGAAGTACGAAAACATACCATATATTCTGTCTGGGCGTTGTGCCTATCTCAATGTAGCTTTGCTAAAATTTTCTTTAGCTGCTTGAGCAGCTATGAGATATAGGATAGCAGCAACGATAGTTGGATCCATATTATGGTGAGTTAGACGGTTATAAAAAGGCAAAAAGCTTGTAACGTGAGTTCAACAGGTTAATTTACTTTAATCTAGAGGTAAGACATCGTGAAAATTGCTGTAATCGATGTAGCGATCGCCATCAGGTGTATGGTGCATGATATCAACAAACTGATTGTTCCACAAGATATCATTACTACCATAGCTATGACGGGCGTGAACAACTTGTGCAACCGTTTCATCAATACCACTCAAAGAAACCATAAGCATAGTATGAGTCTGGATTAGCAACTCTGGTGTCACTCCGTAAAGAGGACTAGACTCATCAATCACATGCATTGCCAACCAAGTTAATGCAAAGCCAGGTGTCTGATTTCTCAATAGTTTGAGTTCGTGGAACCGACGAATAAAATGCCCTTCTGCGCTCACTTCATCCCGCATCAAATACACCCGCATCTGTGCCTCTATAATCATGTTGCGCCGTTGGTTAGCTGTGCGAAACATGAGGGTCGGTACTCCCTCATATGGTGTAATCACTGCAATACGACTAAACATCACACGGGCAGTCGGTCGAGAAAAACGGGCAAATGCTAGTCCCGTGATCATAGCAATTCCCATCAAACCTGCCATTGCTTCAATGGTGACAATAGTATTGGCATAAATGGTTTTAGGATACATTGCACCGTAGCCGATGGATGCCAAGGTTTGCACGCTGAAGAAAAAGACATCTAAAAAAGAACCAGGTTCAGCGTTGGCAATACAATCGCCTCCTGCCAAATAAGCTAAGGCAAATACAGTATTAATAGTTACATAAAAAATACATATTAGACCCAGAAAACCAGTCCAGGGAATTGTCAACAGTAGATGGTAGGGTTCGCGCCAGTAGGAATACCATGCACCTAAGCCCACAATCTCAAAATGTCCATTTTGGACTTTAATGTGAATGCGTGGCATTAGACGCTCTCGTTGCTTCCGTGAAAGTCGCTTCAGTCGAATTTTCATTGGGAGTAGCCAAAGGAACGGCGAGTAGTTAGTATGACTAGAGTTCAAAAGTGCTGGCTTTAGTTACAGAACTGTCAATAACTTACAACCTGCTGGTTAAATATCGCTAATGAATCGAAATTTTTGGATTATAGCTTTAATTGCCTTTATTAATTCCCTCAGTTTTACGATTTTAATTCCCATTATCTATCTTTATGGCAAACGATTTGGACTGAGCGATTTCCAGACTAGTTTGTTATTTTCGATTTATTCCATAGCTCAGTTTTTCGCCACTCCCGTCATTGGCAAACTTTCGGATCGCTTTGGACGTAAGCCTTTACTGATTATTAGTTTGGCTGGGACTGTCATCGCTAATTTGCTCGCCGGAACTGCGACAACAGCAATTGTTCTGTTTCTAGCTCGTCTCTTAGATGGCATCACTGGAGGCAATGCTTCTGTTGCTCAAGCGATGATTTCAGATGTCACCAGTTCTGAAAACCGCGCTCAGGGGTTTGGAATTTTTGGAGCAGCCTTAAGTGTAGGCTTCGTATTAGGACCGGCTACAAGTTTGTTGGCACAGCAGATATCTTTGGGTGCTGCGTTTTTAGTTTCTGGTGCAGTCGCACTCGTCGCTCTTTTAATCACAATCTTTTTTGTTCCAGAATCTCTGCAAACAAGAGCTGAGAAAGCACACAATATCTTTGACCTCGGTTTAGGTAATTTAATTAGAGGTTTGTTTATGCCAAAAGTTGGTGTACTTTTGATTATCAACTTTTTTATCGGAACTACTTTCACGATTTTTACCTATGCTTTTCAACCCTACTTTATTAATGTGTTGAGTCAAAATAACCAGTCTTTAACAATGATGTTTCTCTTGTTTGGTGTGCTAGGTGTGATTATGCAGACTTGGGGAATCTCAATCTTAAAACGTAAATTTAGTGTAGTTAATATATTGTTTTTAGCATTATTTATCCGCAGTTTGTCATTTGTGCTGATGCCAGTGTTACCTATAGTGATTTATTTCGTAGCAGTCAGCATATTATTTTCACTGTTCAATTCTCTAGTGCAACCAACGATCAACACGCTTATTTCTCTGAATGCTAAACCACAAGACCAAGGTACTGCCATGGGTTTGAATGCATCCTATTTAAGTATTGCCAATGGTGTTGGGCCTGTAATTGCAGGAATGCTAATTCATCAATCCAATCCCCAGACCTATGGATATCCATTATATTTAGCGGGAACGCTTACCTTTATAGTATTATTTTTGGCAATTTTGGCTCGTAAAAGGTATACGCCAAAAGTTGCATAAAGTTAATTCAGCAGGAGTTAGGAATTAGGAGTAAAACTGCAATAAGTCATTTTTAGGATTTACGCAGTGATACGAAAAATTAAGGGTTTGGACAAGGGGTGTAGGGGTATAGGGGTGTGAAGGTGTAAGTGAGCAAAACCCTTATACCCGTACCCCCTTACACCCAATCTCAACAGACAACCTTTGTGCGTAAATCCTGATTTTTTTGAAAAATGCTGTAAATAAAAAAAGTAGGGTGAGTATTAACCACCCTACTACTAATTTACCTGCTCAAAGTTTATATTTCAGGTCTTGGTTGTTGACCTTTAGAACACCTGTCGAACCACTCCTGATATTTTTTCCTGGTTGACTCATCTGTAACAGTGACAGCTACTCTTACCTGTTGACATCCATGATTGCGTTCTAAGGCGATCGCATTTAAAAGTAAACTAGCAATTTTAGGAGAGCTAAAGTCACCGATCGCAGTTAAATCATTCTTAAAACTAGTTACTTCGGGAATTTCCCCTTCAGTTAACTCGATACCAGAAATCTCTCCTTGCTCTAAATCAATCTCTGCAAGTTGTTTGTGTTCTGGGCTAACTTGTTCTACAATTAGCTTCTCTCGCCGGACAGGAACTTGTACCATCCTGGTTTCAATTTCTTTGCGAACAATTACCTCACCAACTTTACGTTTGCTACTGTCAACTACTAGTCGTTCTTCGAGTAAACGAATAATTTTTTCTTCGTCAACTTTTTCTAAATTGGCTGATTCTACTTGGCTATTTATTATTTGATTATTAGCTGGTTGCTCAGTTGAGTTATCCGCTATTTTATTTTCATCTGGGGTTTCTGTTCCTAAATATTCAGGCATATACTCTACTTGTGATTGTTCTATGTCTAAAAAAACAGATTTAGTTTGAGCGTCAATTTTTTTGATTTTTTGGCTTCTCAAAACGACTAATCTATGTTTATCTGAAGATTGCTCTTCTTTTTGTAGACTTTGGTCATTTGTTTGCCGATCTATTAATAAGTTGATTTGACCATTAGCATCTAAAATTAAATCTTTAACTTTACCTATGAGTTGGTCTTGACTATCGATTACAGTGAAATATTTTACTCTTTTTCTCAGTATTTCTAGTAACTTGCGAATACTATTCTTCTGGTTGTGTTGTTCAAATTTGCCCGCCATTGATTGGCTATTCATAAACAAGATTTACTAAATACATTTAAAAAACTAGTTATATTATTTATCACAATTGAGCGACTACAAGTACAGGTAAAGCCAATTCATAAAAAAGCTTTACCTGTACTATGCATACTTAGCTATTAGCTAATGACTAATTACTGTGCCGATTAGCGTTCTTCAACTGGAAGACCAGGAGCATTGACATCTAATTCTTCACGACGTATGGTTTCTTGAGCCTCTACTGTGTCGTGTTCCACAACTTTTTTAACTCTCACTTCTTCGCGCAGAACTGCTTCTTTGCGAATATCAGGAGTTTCTTCATGAAGCTCTACGCGAGCAACTTCGCCTTCACGGAAGTCAGCTTCGCCAGGAGCAACAGCTTTACCAGCATCTGCTGGGGTTACACGTTCAATAACAACGCGCTCTCTTTCTATAGGCACTGCAACTCTTGCCGTTTCAGTTTCTACATGCTTACCGATTGCAACTTCTCCAGTTTTGATGCGTTGCTTGTTCGCGATTAACCGTTCTTCGTACAATCTCAAGGTTTGATGATTTTGCTCATTTAACCCAAATAAAGAAGGTTCGCGGTCGTAATTGTATGTGTCGCGGTCGTAAATTGGGGTATTTGTCGTTCTATAGCTTGTATCTAAGGTTGCATCTAAGGGTGTAGGTGTATCCACAACTGACGAAGTTCCTAAACCAGCAGGTGTATCTATAATTGGCGAAGTTCCTAAACCACTGGTTTGGTAGCTGGGATTGCGATATACTCCACGCACCCGTTCTTCATAGTCGTAATCAAGTGTGTTGCGTTCGTCAAACTCAGGTAAATCTTCTGCTTGTTCTCTTGTCAGACCAACGGCATAAATGCGATCGCTGTTATAGTCAATCCGAGAACGACCAACTGGTAGTAATACTTTTTTACCAAAAATCCAGAAACCTAAGTCAACGACTAGATAACGAAAATGACCTTCTTCGTCTACTAAGACATCGCTGACCATGCCTATCTTTTCGTTGGTTCCTTCTGTATAGACCCCTAGTCCTTTAACATCATTACCTTCAAAAGTATCTTGGTAATCAGGATCGAAATCTTCTAATCTATAAAGAGCCATTAAATTTTACCTCAGTAGTTTCATACCTTCTCCTATTAATTAGGCTACAAATTTATCCATTATTTTTCCTCCTTCTCTCGACTGAATTGATTCAGTTAAGCGTTATCGAAAGTGATAGATATTCTTTATCTTGGTATAAACATCAGATTTGGCATTTTGGCGAATATATATTATTAATATCAATGCTAAAAGTCCAGGCAGAGTACATATGTATCTCTACCTGGACAATTTTTTAAGATAAATCTACACAAATTCCTTGACTAACTCCTCAAACAACTTCATGTCTAGTCGCACTAGTTTCATTGACATGTAATTCGCCCGCAGTATTAATATCTAACTCTTCTCGACGAATTGTGTCTTGCGTTTCTACTGTGTCTCTATCTATTACTTTCTTGACTCGGACTTCTTCGCGCACAAACGCTTCTTTATAAATTTCCGGCGTTTCTTCGTATACTTCTATACGTGCTACTTGCCCATCTTGAAATTTAGCTTCGTTGGGATCTACAACTGTTGCGGCTGTGGGCTGAACTCGCTCAATTACCACACGTTCTTTTTCAACGGGTACTGAAACTCTTGCGGTTTCAGTTTCAACATGCTTGCTTACTGCTACTTCTCCAGTTTTAATTCGGTGTTTGTGGGCAATTAAACGTTCTTCGTACAGTCTAAGCGTTTGATGATATTGTTCATTCAAATCGTATAAAGCTGGTTCTTTTTGGTAACTGTATGTCTCGCGATCGTAAATCACATCACTTGTTGGAGAACGAAATACACTACGGACTTTTTCTTCATAATTTTCATCAACAACTATGTCTTCTCTGTACTCAGGTAAACGTTCTATTGGCTGTTTACTCAGTCTGTCAACATCGACACGTTTTGCTGGATAATTGATACGTGAAAGACCAATTGGTAGTAATATTTTCTTACTAAGAGAATCTACGCTTGTGTTAATAACTAGATATCGGAAACGGCCTTCTTGGTCAACTAAAGCATCAACAACTGAGCCAACCTTCATTCCTCCTTCTGTATAGACATCCAAAGCTTTAACGTCATCACCACCAAACCTTTCTCGGTAGTTCGGGTAAAATTGTTCAAGTCTGTAAAGAGGCATATGTTTTAAGCTCTTGAGAATATCTATCCATCAGCCTAAAAACTCCTATCTGGTGTTACCTCCTGCTGGCGACTGAATTCCTGAGTCCTAAGTGCTGAGTACAGACGCGATTAATCGCGTCTGTACAAGAGTCAGTTGTCATGTTTTATCTTCCCCTGCCCCTCTGCCCACTACTTGTCTCTAAACAGCCTCATGCCATTCGCTGTAACAAGTAAAGAAGTTCCCGTATCAGCTAATACTGCAATTGCTAACCCCACAAAACCAAAAGTACCTAGTAATAAAAACAGTCCTTTTGTCACTAGCGAAAAGATAACATTTTGTTGAATTACTGTTACTGTACGGCGGCTCAAATTGACTGTGTAGGCTAGTCGTCTGAGGTCACTGCCTACTAAGACTACATCTGCTGTTTCTAGAGCAATGTCAATTCTACCAACCGCAAAACTGATATCTGCGGCAGCTAAGGCTGGTGCGTCGTTGATACCATCACCTACCATACCTACAACTCCAGATTGTCGCAATTGCTGAATTGCTTGCAGCTTATCTTCTGGTAACAGTTCAGCTTGATACTCTGTTATTTCTAATTGTTGGGCAATCTGTTTGGCTACAGCGGTGCGATCGCCTGTTAACATCATCACATGCCGCATTCCCAACCGTTGCAATAACCGTACAGCCTCCGCCGCTTCTAGTCGCAAGCCATCTGCCAAGGCAACAATTCCTAATAACTTTTGGCTACTGCCTACAAGCACAGTTGTTTGCCCTAAACTTTCAATTTTTATTAACAAGGATTCGGCTGTTGTTGATAAACCAACACCAAAGTCTGCAAATAACCGCCGATTCCCCACTAAGTAGAGATTTGCGCCAATTTGTGCGGCAACACCTTTACCAGGATAGGCTGTAAAATTTTCAATATTCTCTAAATTTAATCCCTGTTCTTTGGCTTTTGCGACAATCGCTTTAGCTAAAGGATGTTCTGATTGTTGTTCCAAAGAAGCAGCAATAGATAAGATAAAATTGGTATTCTCTTCTCCTAAGTCATAAATCTTTTGGACTACAGGCTCTCCTTGGGTCAAGGTTCCGGTTTTATCAAAGGCTAGGCTAGTTAAGTGCCCAGCTGTTTCTAGTGCATGGCCACCTTTAAATAAAACTCCGTGGCGGGTTGCCGCACCAATGGCACTGACAATCGAAACTGGGGTGGAAATCACCAAGGCACATGGGCAGGCAATTACTAGCAACACTAATGCCCGATATAGCCAAATATTTAGAGGTTGAGCAAATGCTAAGGGTGGAATTAAGACAATGGCGATCGCACTCAGAATTACTATAGGAGTATATATTTCGGCAAACCTATCCACCCACTGCTGCGTCGGCGCACGGCTTGATTGTGCTTCTTCTACAAGGTGAATAATTTTAGCAACAGTGGTATCGCTAGCAGTATGGGTAACTTTAACTGACAAAAAGCCTGTTTGATTCAAAGTGCCAGCAAAAACAGTATCTCCTGGGGCTTTATCTTCGGGAATTGATTCTCCTGTGATGGGAGACTGGTCAATTGCACTCGTTCCAGAAACTACTACGCCATCCAGCGCCACCCGCTGTCCCGGTCGAATCGTTAAAATTTCGCCTACCCTAATACTTTCAACGGGAACTGTAACTTCTTGATGGTTGCGCTTAACGGTGGCAGTCGGTGGGGTCAAATCCATCAGCCCCTGAATGGCATTGCGAGTACGGCCAAATGTGAAGACTTGCAGCATTGTGCCCAAGGAGAACAAAAAAACTACTAGTGCTGCTTCAAACCAATCTCCTAAAATTACTGCCCCAATTACTGAAATCGTCATCAGCAGATTCATATCAGCACGGCGCAAACGCAACTCAAATAACCCCGCCCGTGCAATCGGATAGCCAGCAACTACTATGCCAATCCCATAAAAAGCCCTTGCCAACCAAATGGGTAACGCCAAATACTGAGTGACTAAGCCTAAAAATAAACCCACACCTGCCAGAATGACACTTTGTCCTCGCCGATTAGTAATCCAGAATTTCCAATTTGTAGCAGTATTTTGAGTTCCTAGTAATTTCCCCCCTGTCTCTCTGCCCCTCTGCCCCTCTGCTCCTCTGCCCCTCTGCTCCTCTGCCTCCTCGTGGTGATGCTCATGGTCACAGGAGTCATGGTGATGTGAGGAATGACTATCAGAACTCTGCTCAACTGTATAACCTAAAGCTTGAATCCGTTCATAAATGGTTGTTTCACTGACCTGTTGCGGATTATAAGATATTTGCGATCGCCCAGTTGTAAAGCTAACTGATGCTTCATTCACACCTGTAATCTGCTGTAAGCCAACCTCAATAGTTTTGGCACAACTGCCGCAATCCATCCCACCAATTTGTACTTGTAGCGTTTTCTCAGGAGTGGCATCAACTTCATAGCCTAAAACAGCGATCCGATGCTTGATTTGGGCTTCACTCAAGAGATTTGGATCGTAGGAAACCTTTACTCGACCTGTTGCAAAACTTACCGAAGCTTCCATCACACCACTTAATTGCTGCAAACTGGCTGCAATTGTCTGGGCACAACTGCCGCAGTCCATACCACTAACCTGCAATGTTTGAGTTTTCAGGGAATTGCTCTGAGTCATGGCAATACCAAAAGGCTAAGAAGTTAAATATATTTTAGCCAACAATTGAATAGTTGTTCAATTGTTCAACCTGTAACATTTTAGCTACTATTGAGATTGATAACCATTGCCTTAATTCAGGTCATGAATCAGCACAAGCCAGACAGCCGAAATAATCCTGATGCGCCAAACTGTAATACCCATCTAGTGAATTTAGAGAATGTACGGTCTTCGCGATCGCAAATTTTGCCAACAGCAAAGGCACAGCAGATATCAGAAGTCTTGGGTTTGCTTGCAGATACGAATCGCTTGCGCCTGATATCAGCTTTGGCATCGCAAGAGTTATGTGTTTGCGATCTAGCGGCATTAACGAAAATGAGTGAATCAGCTGTTTGCCATCAACTACGCTTATTGAAAGCAATGCGTTTAGTCAGCTATCGCCGAGAAGGTCGGAAAGTCTATTACAGCTTGGCTGACAGTCACATTACCAATCTGTATCACTTTTTAGTAGAAAATTTGCATGAGTCAAATGATGAAACTTTGACCAAAATGGTATGAAAAAGGGGCTTGGGACTGGGAGATGAGGAGCAGGGGAGCAGAGGGGCAGAGGGGCAGGGGAAGATAAAACAACTGACAACTAACCTCTTGTACAGACGCGATTAATCGCGTCTCTCAGCACTTCCATAAATTGCAAAAGTGGCCCCAACCATCGGCCGGAACCACTTCTGATACACCCCTTGCACAATAAAAATATACCAGTGTTAACTGTTGTATGAATGCCAAACTGCCAAAAATCTGTTTTTTTAACCTTACAGCTAATTTAAAGGGACTAGGGATTGGGTATTGGGGACTGGGAAAGAGCAAGGTAATGGTTAATTCACAGAAAGTAGTATACTTCTCTCGGTCCTCGGATTGCCCATACAAAAAATTCGCTTAAAAACAATGATTTTTGGATCTGTGTCTCATGTTAAGTCCTGTAATTACACTCAGCATTTTTCAAAAACAACCCAATCCACAAGCATGTTCAACAGGTCAAGTCATTTTTGAAGAAGGACAATCTGGTGATTTTATGTTTGGCATTGTAGAAGGAGAAGTAAACATATCAGGGCGAACGCATCTAAATATAGTACAAGAATACTAAATGCAGAAAAAAAGTAGTGATAGTGGGTGACATATAAGTAAGCATTCAAACTTTGATGGTAGAGTCATTGTAAAAGTAGTACTATTGCCCTACTTCGTGTG
>NZ_JAVRBR020000109.1:0-10510 GCF_034531165.2 Dendronalium sp. ChiSLP03b
CGGGCGCTACAGCACCATTGTTAAGACGGTTTTTGCTGTCACGGTACTACTCAAGTGTAAGATTTCTTGACTTTAAAACATTCCTGAGACTGTGTTTCTTCTATATTTTGCTAGTGCGTCGCCGCGCTAGTTAGAGGCTCAAATGGTACACAAGCATGTACCAAAGGTAATAGCGGTCCTAGTAGTTCTTGCCCATTGACTGCTAAATCGCTGTGACATAAATAAACTTTTTGGGAAACACGAGACAGCAAATCTGCCAAAATCCTTCGTAGTCTTTCTTGTTCTGCCAATTTTTCATCTTCTGCTGTCCAAGGTTCTCCTAACCTGTCTTGCAGGAAAAAGGGCGCACCGAATAACGTAGCTGCACCACCTTTTGCCCACAGAGGTGAACCAGCATCCAGCCAAAAATGCCAGCGGTGCGATCGCCGACTAGAACGGTATTGGAAGATAGTTGCTAGAGTGACAGCCTTTTTGGCTGGACCGATGGGACGCAGGGGGTAGGGATTGGCAGTGATAGTACCACGCCGCAGCAGTTGAATGAATTCGGCAAGTGCTGATTGGGAAGATGAGGGAGACGCGGAGAGTTCTTTCACCGCGTCCCCACGTCCCCGTGTCTCCGTGTCTTCTTCTCCTACTCTCCCTAAGGCTGTTTGCCGCAGTCTGGTGTCAATTTCCCAGTAGTGTTGGGCGGTTTCTAACAATTCTCGCAGTGCTGCAAGTTGGTCGTAGGGAAGATTGCTGCCATTCCACAAAAAGCGCTGAATTGCTCTGTCTAACAGAGAAATGGGACTAGGAATCAGACGCAGTTCTTGTTGCGATTGCTGTTTTTCTATCCACTCTAATATCTCACTATAGGCGGTGCTGGCTGCATAGCCAATTCTATCCCAGCGCTCAAATGTTGTTACTGGTAGCAAATTAGGGCGATCGGGATGGGGTACAAAGCAGTAATCTGCTATTAATCCAGCACGTACTGGGTCAATGTCAGTGCTGAGTGTTGAATTTTGAGTGCTGCCTTCTGCCTCCTGCCTCCTGATATCTGGTGTTTCTCGTTTCTTGCTTAGAACAACGAGCATTTCTGCTACAGCATCCCGGTCTACTAGGCGACCTAATCCGGGATACACTAGTGCGAGCATGGTGAGTAATGCCCGAATCACAGGTGAACTAATTAGGGGGCGTTGGTCGTTGAGTGATTCTACTTGGATGTTTTGCTTGATGAGGATTTCTACTAGGGTGTAACGAGCGATCGCATCCAAACCTGGTGCTATAATTGCCACCTGGTCTGCTTCTACTTGTCCCGATTTAATAGCATTAACTATCACTTCTGCTGTTTGCCGCAACAGTTGGGCCCGGGATATGGTTTGAATGGATCGTACTGCCTCTGGTAAACCAGACAGTACCATCGATTCTGTGACTAATTCCACCATTGGCGTAGCAAGTCTATCCGCTAAAGACTCTGAAGGTTGCCCAGTCAGACTTTCTACTTGACAACGGCCTGCTAGTCCTTCCAAATAGTTAGGGTCTGCTCCCAATCCCAGCCGCACTGCACCATCAGGGTTGTAGCTAAATGCCCCTACTGCACCTCGATCCAACAAAAAATCAAATAGGTGACGCGCTATGCCAGGATAATCATCGACATTATCCGCAAGCACCGCCTGATAGCGTTGAGTGAGATACTGTTGGTAATTGCGATCGCTTAACAAGTGCTGACTGTAAAGCTCGGTAATGATGCCATAAGTTAGCAATCCTCTTTCTAAACACCAGTTACGCCAATCTAGTAATAAAGACCCTAAAAATTCCGGCTCTAAATCTATGCCATTTTCCTGTAAGCCCTTTTGCAAAATCTCGGCAATATCTTCACAAACTTTGCCACTGTAAGCTGCTAATTGTAGTAAATCTAGAATCCGCCTTACCAAGCGGTATTCATTTACTCCTGCACGACGTAAGGTTTCTTCGTCTAATTGAGAACGCCAGAGTTTTGTTGCCAATTCTTGCTCTGTTTCTGGACGTAATCTTACCGGAAATTGTGCTTTTAGATTCAACGATTGAATCAATAAAGGCCAAAATAAAATAACTTCATCTTGAAAAAAACCCAATACTGTCTTCGCACGAACTGGATATTTGCCTAAAGTGGCTGTAACAATTTTATCTCCTAATTCTCGGCGATTCTCATCGTTGGCTGCTAGAACTAAAACTCCTGGCTCTGTTTTCTCAAGATACAAAGGTTTGGTTATGCAAGTACTTGCTTGCAATTTTTGTTTTTTAGTATAAAATGATTCATAACTGTGATTTTCATTTTGTAACCAGCGACAAAAATGCTCGACTAACCGAGTAGTCTTACCACTGCGGCTAGTACCTATAATCCAAACAGAATAAGAAACCACAAACCTTCTCCTTGTAGATTTGTTAGTATACCTTGTGCGTTAACTTAGGGTTAAGAATCACCAAAAAATGCTGCATGATTGCCTACAATGAAAATTTCTGTTTTTAGCCAAAAAATATACCCTTTCTTGCTGTCTGCTTACCGATGGTATCTCCAGACCCCAGAGCGTTCTTTGGATGAGGCTTACAAGGCTGCATTACAGATTAAGGCAATAGAAGACGAGCATTTTAATGGTAATAAAATAGACTTAAACTCAACCATCCACAGCAATAGTGTGATGGATTACTTTGAGTCAGACTTGAAAAAACAATTAAAAATTGTTCGGATGCGACTGACAGAGTTTAAAGCTAGCCGTTGGTTCTCAAATGAATCTAAGCAAAAAGCTGCTCATAAAGCAGGGATAGAATATCCTAATCCTTCCTTAATTTTAGAAAAGTTAAAATTTATTGATGATGTCACATCAAAATACACTAACTATGATTATGAAACGACTTCCTCAGCCGTAGTAAAAAAACCTCAAATTGTTCAAGTCGAGCCAAATGAAATAGTTCCAGCATCCCCGCCACAATTATCAAATCCAAATAAAGAACCAACTCCTAAAAAGCGTGGAAAAACTGATACAACAGGAATATTACCTCGGTCGCTCTTAAGCACTATAAGTCGTCTGCAAATTGAATTAGATCCAACTTCTGAGCAAGATGTTGTTAAAAGTTTTCGTCAGGCTCAAAAAAGAACAATAATATCTATCAGATTTATTTTACTATTAATTATAGTACCTCTGTTGACTCATCAGATATCTAAAATATTAGTAGTAGGCCCACTGGTTGAGCGTTTTAAAGGAACTGAAACAGAGACAGTTTTCCTCAATTATCAAATGGAAGAAGAAGCATTAGTAGATCTGCAAAGATTTGAGGAAAAAGTCAAATTTCAAAGCCTGATTACTAATACACCACCACTATCTCCACAAGAGATAGAAAATAAGATGCGAGAAAAGGCAATCGAAATTGCCGAGGAATTTCGCGAGGAAAGCACCAATGCGATTAAGAATGTTTTTGCAGATATTGTCTCTATTATTGCTTTTATCTGGTTTTTACTTGTCAGCAAGCCTGCCATTGCGGTGCTAAAAGATTTTATTGATAATATTGTTTATGGTCTGAGTGACAGCGCTAAGGCATTTATTATCATTTTATTTACTGATATATTTGTCGGATTTCACTCTCCTCATGGCTGGGAAGTAATTCTAGAAGGTTTATCACGTCACTGGGGCTTGCCAGAAAATCGAGATTTTATCTTCTTATTTATTGCTACATTTCCGGTGATTTTAGATACCATTTTTAAATATTGGATATTCCGCTACTTGAACCGTATATCGCCTTCCGCAGTTGCTACGTACCGTAATATGAATGAATAAGAGACTGGGGACTGGGGACTAGGAAAGAATTCTTTGAATCTAATTCATAATCCTCATTAATAAATACCTATTAACCAATACTTAATCTCCAATTGTCTGAATGAGAAAGAAAATTGTAGCTATCAGCGTCGGTTTACCTGTGATTCTGGTAATTCTTTTGGGACGTATGCAATCTTTAGGATATCTGAAACCCAGTCCGCCAGAATGTCGAGTAAACAAGTGGGATGTACCAGCGTCTTTGTCAGAGCCAACACAAGATACACTTATTCAAAAGCAAAAAGCGCTACAGCCACTTATTGAGAGGTTGCCAGTGACTTGTTGTCAGGATGATGCTTCTTGTTTAGATGAAGTTCTCTATGGAGGAAAAAACAATCAATTACCAGATAAAAAAGCGCTGATAACAGCTATCGATCGCAGTTTGCGATATCTGCAAACCTCTAATGCTGTTACTGCTTATCAACGATATCAATTAGTTGGAATTACACGCGATCGCGTATTCAAAAGTTTAAAAAGATTCCGCGAACTGTTACTAAAAACTAATTCTGCAACTGAACTACAGAAAGCTATACAACGGGAGTTTGTTTTTTACCAATCAGTTGGCAAAGACAATAAAGGTTCGGTTTTGTTTACTGCTTACTATGAACCACTTTATTTTGCCAGTCGCGTTCCCACAGCAGAGTTTCGCTATCCGGTTTATCGATTACCTCCTAATTTAGACTCTTGGCCTAAGCCTCATCCTACACGTCTAGAATTAGAAGGAGCAGATGGTTTACAAGGCGCAAAAGGTAAACTACGGGGGTTGGAGTTATTTTGGTTTCGCGATCGCCTTGAACCTTATTTGGCTCAAATTCAAGGTTCAGCTAGACTTCAACTGACTGATGGTACTCAGACAACAATAGGCTATGCCGGTCATATCGCTTATAACTATAAAAGTATTGGCAGAGAATTGGCGAACGATGGCAAATTGCCGCTAGAGGGTATGACAATGCCAATTATCCTCGACTATTTTCAAAAGCATCCCCAAGAATTAAATATTTATATTCCCCGCGATCCTAGCTTTGTGTTTTTTCAAGAAAACCACGGTGCGCCAGCACAAGGTTCTATTAACGTACCAGTAACCGCAGAACGTTCTATTGCCACAGATAAATCCCTTATGCCTCCTGGTGCTTTAGCATTGATTCGTGCTGCTTTTCCCTTTGCCAATGCTAACGGCCAGATGGAACATCGGATCGTCAGTCGTTATGTACTCGATCAAGATACGGGAGGTGCAATTAAAGGCCCCGGTAGGGTCGATTACTTTTTAGGTACTGGTAAACTAGCAGGCGATCGCGCCGGGGTTACAGTCAGTAATGGACAATTATATTATCTGCTGCTTAAGCCTGATACTAATTCGTAATTCGTAATTCGTAATTAATATACACAGAAAAAAGTTTATACAAGAGGTTTCCAATTCCTGCTTCTAGGATAGCTGCCTCTTAAAAACTCTGCTCTAAACGTTGGAAGTCTCGTTGCACTTCATGCCACAAAGTTTTGTTGTTGGGGTCTGTTTTCAGGGCTTTTTTAAGATAAATTCTAGCTTTCAGTAGTTGATTTTCGGTAATTAGTGCCCGTCCCCAAATTTGATAAGCAACCGCTTGCCATTGCCGCACTTCGGCATCCCCTGGTAAGCGTTCTGCCAAAGCTTCCGCTAGTGCGATCGCTTGGGGAAATCTTTTTTCCTTTAAAAATCGTTGCAATTGCTCGTAAGTCTTCCACTTTAACCGCTGTTCTATTTCCACAATATTAGGCGGCTTTGGTGTGGGCGGCTTTTCGGTTTTTACAGTGGTTTTGGTTTTGGGTGCTTTTTCTTGGCGAGTAGCCTTTGTACCCTCATACCCAGATTTAGGCGATTGACTAACTCTTTGAACTGTCTCCTCTGACGGTACAACTGTTAACAGAACTCTATAAGCCTCTGTCAAGGCAATAAACTTATCTTTAGCTTTTGTATCATCTGGGTTAGTATCAGGATGATATTGCTGGGCCAGCCGTCTATAAGACGCTTTGATGTCGGCAAAAGAGGCTCCTGTCCTTAAACCCAATAAACGGTAGCAATCTCCAAGATCCATTGCGATCTATCAGCTTTCCAATATTTAGCTTTCAGCTATTAGCTTCCAGCTTGAGGTTTTAATAATAAAGACTAATTATCTAATTTATAGTTCACATTTGACAGTTTTTCTAGGAACTGGGTACTGGGGATTGGGGATTGGGGATTGTGAACTGAGGTATTAATTATTTTTCCCTCATCTCCCTCTGCTCCCTCATCTCCCTCATCCCCCCATCTTCCCCTACGGGCGTTCTTCAATTACACGGTCAATTAAACCATATTCTTTCGCCTCTTGGGCAGACATGAAAAAGTCGCGATCCATATCTTTTTCAATTTTGGCTACAGTTTGACCTGTGTTGCTAGCGTAAATCTCGTTAAGCTGGTTACGAATCCGCAGAATCTCTCTAGCTTCAATTTCGATATCGGTTGCTTGCCCGCGCGTGCCGCCAGAAGGCTGGTGAATCATGATTCGAGAATGGGGCAATGCCATACGTTTGCCCTTAGTACCAGCAGACAGTAGGAAAGACCCCATAGAGGCAGCTAGACCCACACAAATGGTCACCACATCTGATTTGATGTGTTGCATGGTGTCATAAATTGCCAAGCCAGAGGTAACCATGCCTCCAGGGGAATTTATGTATAAATAAATATCCTTACCTGGATCGTCTGAATCCAGATATAGCATTACGGCAATAATTTGGTTAGCAATTTCATCATCAATATCTCGTCCCAGGAAAATAATCCGTTCCCGGTAGAGGCGATCGTAGATGCTAATCCAATCTGTATATTGCCCTCCGGGCATCCGGTAAGGAACTTTAGGAACGCCTATAGGCATTTTCGTTACTCCGTTTAAATTAATTTAGGATTGGAGACTGGGGACTAAGGACTGGGGAAACAAGGGGACAAAGAGAATAACCACTGACAACTGATCGCTGACTCATAACTCAGCAACGCCACTTGCTCCACTTGGGGAGACCCCAAGACCGCAGTGGCTCCTCAGCACTCAGCACTCTTTAGAGGACACTCGCAGGTAGTGGAGGATTGGCTAGTTCTTCTTTCTCAAAAACTCTGTCAATCAATCCATATTCCTTAGCTTGGTATGGTGTCATATAGAACAGCCGATCCATATCTTTAGTAATTTTTTCTGGAGGCTGTCCGGTGGTGCGACACAAAATATCAACCATTGAGGCTTTATTTGCCAAAACTTCCTTCGCCCGAATTTGAATATCCGTTGCTTGACCTTGGGCGTAGCTCTTAGGCTGGTGCAGGATAATGGTGGAGTGGGGCAAACTGGCGCGGCAACCTTTTGTGCCTGCACTGAGCAACATTGCTGCCATACCCATTGCCGAACCAAGGCAGATGGTGTAAATGGGGGGCTTAATGTATTTTATAGTGTCAAATATGGCAAAGGCTTCGGTTTCAAAGCCAATGGGATCGCCACTATAACCGGAAGTGCCGGTCGAGTTGATGTAGATTTTAATCGGCTTTTCGGGGTCGTCGGACTGCAAGTACAGCAGTTCGGCCACGATTAATTCTGTGACAGCAGGAACCAGTGGCATTCCTAGATAGACAATTCTTTCCTTTAATAATAAGGAAGGCAAATCTGGCGGCGGTGTTCGGTAGAAATTATCGCCGTAATAGGGGGCTTGAACAGCCTTGATGGGGGAAATGTCCATAGCAACTGATCGCCTGAAACTATGCCGTTAACTGTAATACATCCTAGCGTGATGCTAGCTCTGTTCAAGTTCGGATTTCTCCCTATTGGGCAAAGAACTGAGCATCTGCCAATGAGTGGCTACTAAGATATTCTGAATATATTATCCGAATTTCTCAATGGATCTATATTAGGTAGGTTTTCCGTAGCGCTAATGTTGCGTTTTGAAGTTATTTATAAATATGTCTATCTTGACTAGGAAGTTTGGGTCATGAAAGTTAACTTGCAGCCTGTTCTGAATGATGCTAATTTGGACGCGAATCAACCGAGCAGTCAACGACAGTTGGCAATTTCGATTTCGGCGATCGCCCAAACTCAAGACCGTACTGTTCCCCTGAATTTATGTTTAATTCTCGACCATAGTGGTTCGATGAATGGGCGACCGCTAGAAACTGTCAAAAAAGCAGCGAACCAGTTAGTTGATAGACTTAATCCCGGCGATCGCCTGAGTGTTGTAGTCTTCGATCATCGTGCCAAAGTCTTAATACCTAATCAAGTTATCGAAGAACCAGAGAAAATCAAAAAGCAAATTAACCGTTTGGCTGCCGATGGTGGTACAGCAATTGATGAAGGCTTACGCTTGGGTATTGAAGAGTTAGCAAAGGGCAAAAAAGAAACGATTTCTCAAGCCTTTTTATTAACAGATGGCGAAAATGAACACGGTGATAACAATCGTTGCTTGAAATTTGCCCAGTTGGCTGCTAGCTATAATTTGACTTTGAATACTTTGGGTTTTGGGGACAATTGGAACCAAGATATTTTAGAAAAAATCGCTGATGCGGGTTTAGGCACTTTGTCTTATATTCAAAAACCCGATCGCGTAGTAGATGAGTTTAGTCGCTTGTTCAGTCGGATGCAAACTGTGGGATTGACTAATGCTTATTTACTATTCTCTCTTATGCCTAATATCCGACTAGCGGAACTTAAACCCATTGCCCAGGTTGCCCCAGACACAATAGAACTGCCATTGCAACAAGAAGCGGATGGACGCTTTGCGATCCGCTTAGGAGATTTGATGAAAGATGCGGAACGGGTGATTTTAGCTAATATTTATCTAGGACAGTTGCCAGAAGGTAAACAAGCGATCGCTAACGTGCAAGTCCGCTACGACGACCCCACCCAGAATCAAATCGGGTTATTTACACCAAATATCCCCGTTTACGCCAATGCAGTCAGGGCTTATCAACCAGACCTCGACCCCCAAGTGCAAAAATCGATTTTGGCATTGGCTAAATATCGCCAAACTCAATTAGCAGAGACGAAGTTGCAACAAGGGGATCGGGCTGGAGCTGCTACTATGCTGCAAACAGCTGCTAAAACCGCCCTACAAATGGGAGATACTGGTGCAGCAACAGTTCTGCAAACTTCCGCTACCCAGCTCCAATCTGGAGAAGAGTTATCCGAAAGCGATCGCAAGAAAACCAGGATTGTCTCAAAAACTGTGTTGCAAGATATCCCTCCCAAATGAAAGTTCAATTGCTCTGGTCACTAAATGATACGAATGTTGATGCCGCACAATTGAATAACCAACGTCAATTGGCGATTTCAATTTCGGCGATCGCTGGCGAACTCGACCAACATTTGCCACTCAATTTATGCTTGATTCTCGATAAAAGTGGTTCCATGCATGGGCAACCAATTCAAACTGTAATTCAAGCAGTGGAGCAATTATTGGATAGATTACAACCAGGCGATCGCATCTCCGTTGTAGCTTTTGCTGGTTCTGCGGAAGTGATTATTCCTAACCAAGAAATCCACAACGTTGAAAGCATTAAATCCCAGATTAAAAAGAAATTGAATGTTGGCGGTGGTACGGTAATTGCTGAGGGTTTGCAACAGGGAATCACAGAATTAATGAAGGGAACAAGAGGAGCTGTTTCCCAAGCGTTTCTCCTCACCGATGGTCATGGTGAAAGCAGTTTGAAGATTTGGAAGTTGGAGATCGGGAAAGATGATAACAAGCGCTGTCTCGAACTTGCCCACAAGGCAGCTAAAATCAACTTGACTATTAATACTCTTGGATTTGGCAATAGCTGGAATCAGGATTTATTAGAAAAAATTGCTGATGCTGGTGGTGGTACTTTAGCTCATATTGAGCGCCCTGAACAAGCAGTTGAGCAGTTTAGCCGTTTGTTTAAGCGTATTCAGTCTGTGGGACTAACTAACGCTTACCTACTGTTATCTTTGGTACCAAATGTCCGACTAGCAGAACTTAAACCCATTGCCCAAGTTGCGCCAGACACAATTGAATTACCAGTACAAAAAGAAGCCCATGGAGGCTTTGTTGTACGCTTGGGAGATTTGATGGATGTCGAACGAGTAGTTTTGGCGAATATATACTTGGGACAACTGCCAGAAGGCAAACAGGTAATCGGGCATCTGCAAATCCGCTACGCTGACCCAGCGGTGAATAAAGAGGGCTTGCTGTCCCCGATGATACCGATATATGCAAATGTGATACAGACTTATCAACCTGCGGTAGATCCCCAAGTGCAACAATCTGTTTTGACCTTAGCAAAGTATCGCCAAACTCAGTTAGCGGAAGTGAAATTGCAACAAGGCGATCGCACTGGTGCAGCTACAATGTTGCAAACAGCCGCTCAAACCGCTTTACAAATTGGAGATACTGGTGCTGCAACAGTTCTGCAAACTTCCGCCACTCGCCTGCAAGCTGGCGAACAACTTTCGGAAGCAGACCTCAAGAAAACTCGAATTGTCTCAAAGACTGTTTTACAGGATTCCTGAACTGTGGTATTCACTGTATCATTTTGGATTGTACAAGAGTTACAGCAGTTCCCGGTGTTATGAGGTACAGTAACAGCAATTAGTAAACCAATTTTTTAAATCTTGAGGATTCATTAAGTTGAGTGCAACTGAGATTACTGTATCAACCATTTTTGTTGTAGTTGGAGCAAAACTGCG
>NZ_JAVRBR020000110.1:0-17068 GCF_034531165.2 Dendronalium sp. ChiSLP03b
CGAAGCAATCCTCGTGTTGTCAAAAAAACTAGAGCCAAATTTCCGAACAAAAAGCCCATACATAGAACCCAAACAGCTAAATTACAAACACTCACTTTTTCAGTAATTAACACCGCTTAGAACTTAACCGAACCGTATTGGTGGTGTAGGGGTTTTAAACACCTAACATACTGCAACCACTGATGTTCCCTATCTCACCGCTAGCCTGCGGCAAAGCCTAAGAGCGAACGCATCTACACAATGCTTCAATACCTAAGAAATACAGCATTTTTAATTTCGCGTAGCAGTACTAACCTAATAGTCATATCTCAACTCAGGCGAGCAAAAACGTAGTCACGGGTGCGAGAATCAATAGGGTTGGAAAAGATTTTTTTTGTAGTACCAAACTCAACCATTTGACCGATTCGATTGTCATTAGTATGAAAGAAAGCTGTAAAATCAGATATGCGAGCAACTTGCTGCAAATTGTGACTAATAATCACCATTGTTAATTCAGAACGCAAGCGCAAACTCTGGATTAAAGTCTCGACTTTCATGCTAGCAATTGGATCGAGACCAAAACAAGGCTCATCCATCAGGAGAATTTTTGGTTTGACTGCTAAAGTACGGGCAATGCATAATCGCTGTTGTTGACCGGCAGAAAGTTCTAAAGCCGATTTATGCAATTTGTTTTTCACTTCATCCCAAAGGTCAGCATCTTTAATTGCAGATTCTATAATCTCATCTAATTCTACTTTCGGTCGCCATCCTACTATTTTTACCCCATAGGCAACATTATCATAAACGCTCATGGGAAAAAGATTTGGCTTGGGAAGTACCATGCTTACTTGCCGACGTAGCCGATTTAAGTTAATCCGACGCTCATAAATACTTTGATTAAAAAATTCTACTTTCCCCTCAACTTGCACTTCTCCTTCTAATTCGCACATACGATTTAGACATTTTATAAAAGTCGATTTTCCACAACCACTCGGGCCAATAATTGCTGTTACTTTGCTTTGATAAATATCCATCGATACTCCTTCGAGTATCTTTTGGGTTTCGTAATAAAAATTGAGATTTTTGACTTTAATGGCTGGAATTAGTTTATTCATTTCTAGAAAAACATTTGCAATAAATATTGACTCAACAAAAAATTTGTGAAGCCAATATGGACTCCTCTTGGCTCCGAAGAGCTAAGGTCAGCATTCGTTGATAGCTAAACAGCAGTATGGAGTAGTAGATATTTACATCAAAATTAACGTCGATTTTGGCATACTTCAGTCAAAAGCAACTGTTTATCTTTAAATTCAAAAGTTGCTAAAGTCATTTCATCAATTCAAAATCAAGCAACTAACAATATAGTGACTTTTTGCGATCGCCTAACTAGTTCAAATTGAAATGATACGTTTTTTGTGCTGAAATTGTCATCTAATTATCGCATTAGTTTATACTGCTATCTGGAGTATAGCTAGTTTATAACCTTCAGTCTATATACAAGTAAATTTACGGGATAAATTTGGTAGAGTGAAGCTACAGTAATAATTCGTCGAAAACCTACCTTAACCAAAACGCCCAGAAACATAGTCATGGGTGCGGGAATCGATTGGGTTGTTAAAAATTTGTTCTGTAGTGCCAAATTCAACCATTTGACCAATACGACTCTCATCAGTACTGAAGAAAGCTGTGAAATCGGAGACGCGAGTTGCTTGCTGCATGTTGTGGGTAACGATCGCGATCGTCAATTCCGAGCGTAAACTATGGATTAGTTCTTCAACTTTCATAGTAGCGATGGGGTCAAGAGCCGAACAAGGCTCATCCATTAGTAGAACTTTTGGTTTGACTGCTAAAGCACGGGCAATACATAGTCGCTGTTGTTGACCGCCAGAAAGCCCTAAAGCTGATTTATTTAGCTTATCTTTCACCTCATCCCAGAGAGCAGCACCTTTGAGGGCAGATTCGACAATTTCGTCTAATTCTGCTTGCGATCGCCTGCGTGATATTCTCATACCGTAGGCAACATTTTCATAAATGCTCATAGGAAAAGGATTTGGCTTTTGAAACACCATCCCAATGTGGCGACGTAGCCGATTTAAATTGATGCGAGAGTCATAAATATTTTGGCCCAAAAATTCTACGCTTCCTTCCACTTTTACAGAACCTTCTAATTCACTAATACGATTGAGGGTTTTAATGAAGGTAGATTTACCACAACCACTAGGGCCAATAATTGCAGTTACTTGGTTCTGGTAAATATCCATTGACACCCCTTCAATCGCTTTAGAAGTGCTGTAGTAAAAACTTAAATTTTTGACTTTAATGGCTGGAATTAAATTATTCATATTTACCAAAACTGCGAAATAAAAAATAATAATTATTGGAGATTTTTATTTTCTCTTTCTTGTAACTAAACGAGAGACAAGACTGACGCATAAAACTAAGCCTAGTAGGACTATGGAAGTAGTCCAGACTAATTGGTTTTTTTGTGGATCGGGGTCGTTGTAAAGATTAAAAATTAGTACTGGCAAAGAAGCTGTAGGACTTAATAAATCTGCTGACCAATCTAGGCTAAACAAAGCAGTAAAAAGTAGAGGTGCTGTTTCACCAGCAGCACGCGCTACGGCTAATAATATGCCTGTGGTAATTCCGGGTATGGCAGCTGTAACCACAATACGAAAAGTAGTTTGGAAGCGAGTACCACCCAAAGCAGCGGAAGCGAGGCGTTGTTCGACAGGAATTAGTTTTAAGGCTTCTTCTGTTGTCAGAACGATTACAGGTAACATGATTGCAGCTAAAGCAAAACCACCAGCGATCGCACTAAATCCTTTAGTAACTAAAACGATAACACCATAAGCGAACACACCCACTACAATTGAAGGAACACCAGTAAGAATAGTAGTGATAAAGCGAACAACGCGAGCTGTTGGGTTAGTTTGACCAAATTCTGCTAAAAATATACCTGTTAACATGCCCACAGGAATACTGAGTAGCGAAGCAATCCCCACAATTGTTACTGTTCCTAAAATGGCATTGCCAAACCCATAATCAATCACTGATTTGACAAACATATCTGGTTTTAAACCAGATATTCCGCGATTGAGAATTTCCCACAAAATAGATAGTAAAGGAATTAGCGCTAAACCTGTAAAAGCAAAGGCGATCGCATTCATCCCATAAGTAAATAATAGTCTTGCTGTTGGTAGAGGTTTGTATAATTCTGTTGCTAAAGATTCTTCTATTTCAGACTGTTGATAACCACTCATAATAATTCGTAATTCGTAATTCGTAATTCGTAATTAATACATACTTATTCGGTTAGTTATTATCTATTTTTCCTACGAACCCACTGCACCAATAACACAGCACCAATATTTACAGCTAGAGTCAACCCAAACAAAATCAATCCCAAATAGCTTAAAGCGCCAATGTGCAAACCTGGTTCAGCTTCGGCAAATTCATTAGCTAATACAGAAGGAATTGTATAAGCTGGATCGAGTAAAGAAGCACTGATTTGAGCAGAGTTACCAATTACCATAGTTACAGCCATTGTTTCACCCAAAGCGCGTCCTAGGGCAAGCATTGCTGCACTCACAATTCCCGAAAATCCAGCTGGTAATAATATCCGAAAAATTGTTTCCCAACGAGTGCTACCTAAAGCCATCGATGCGCTACGTAATTCTTTAGGTATCGCCAGTAAGACATCACGGGTAATAGCTGCCATTGTCGGCAAAATCATAATGGCTAGAATAATTCCCGCAGTTAACATATTTGTTCCTACAGGGTATTCTGAATTAAATAATAGTATCCATTTAAAATGAATAGCTAACCACTTTTGTAGGGGTTCTAAAACTGGAATAAAGATAAAAATACTCCACAGACCAATAATGACGCTAGGAATTGCTGCAATTAACTCAACAACAAATGCTAGGGTAGTTTGTACAGATGGTGCTAAGAAATTTTCACTAGTTACTAATGCAATGGCTATACCTACTGGTACAGCAAATAAAATTGCGATCGCACTACTGACTAACGTTCCATAAATATAAGGTAATGCACCAAAAATTTGGTTCCCTGTATCCCAATCTTGACTCCACAAAAACCCAATTCCAAACTTAACAATAGCTGGTTGAGCTTCACGGAAAATTACCCAACTCATCGTAAATAACAATGCAACAGTAGCCACCGCAAAAACATATACTAGCCATGTAAAACCTTTGTCAAGCCAAAAATTTGTACCATCGCTAGCTGTCAATTCAAGATTTGCATCACTAGATTTTGCTTGAATTGATGAATTTTTATCGGCTGGTTGAGATGAATTTGACATGAAGAAAAATCAAGATAGTAAACTATTTACATAGTATTAAGGTGGGCTGTTAACCCACCCTATTTAGAGAAAAGAAGTAAGGTTGTAAATTGGGGTTTATTTAACAGTGCTATTCACTGTCTGAAGTACGCGACTAACCACATCAGCAGGAATTTTAGTGTAGTTGAGGTCATCGTTATATTGTTGACCGTCTTGCAACACCCAGTTAATCCATTTTTTGACAGCATTCGCTTTATTAGCGTTACCGTACTGTTTGTAAATCATCATCCAGGTAAGCCCAACAATAGGATAACCCTGTCCTGGATCTCCCACAAAAACGCGGTAGTTATTGGGAAAACTTACAGTTGCTAAAGCGGAGTTTGCAGATTGTAAAGAAGGAGATACAAATTCTCCCGTTTTGTTTTGTATCTGTGCTGATTTCAGATTGTTTTTAACAGCGTAAGCATATTCTACATAGCCAATAGCTCCAGGGGTACGAGCTACTAAGGCAGCTACACCAGGGTTGCCTTTGCCTTTTAAGACATTTGGCAAAGTCCATTTTGGAGCAGTGTTAGCTCCAATTCTACCTTTGAAGTAGGAACTGATGGCACTCAAGTGATTAGTAAAAATAAAAGTTGTACCGCTACCATCAGCACGAACAACAAACTTAATTGGTTGATTTGGTAGATTTACACCAGGGTTATCGGCTTTAATTTTTGCGTCGCCCCAGTTGGTAATTTGACCAGCAAAAATTGCTGGTAATGTAGAGCGAGATAATTTTAGGTTGTTAACACCTGGAAGATTGTAAACAACTGAAACTGCGCCACCTGCTGTAGGTACTAAGATTACCCCATTCTTGACTTTATTGATTTCATCATCTTTCATTGCGGCATCACTACCACCAAAGTCAACAGTTCCGGCAATGACTTGACGAATACCGCCACCGCTACCTATTCCTTGGTAGTTAATTGTTAAATCTGGATGTTTCTTTTTAACTTCACGCGCATATCTTTCATAAAGAGGAGCTGGAAAAGTTGCTCCTGCTCCATTGAGAGTTTCTGCTTGGGCGATCGCTGTTAAAATAGGACTTAGAACAACAACAGATGTTACCAATGAAGTAGTAAATACTCCACGTAAAGCAGTAGTTGAAAAACTCATATTACTCCGTAGTTTAAGGAATAGTTTCTGCTGCGATCGCAGCTTTAGACAAGCTATAGTATTTATTAATCAAATCAATTTAAAAATAGGTAAATGAAAAGTTAAAATATGTTTAAGTTACTTTAGAAAATAGATTTTATAATTAATTTTTAAGCATTTTTTAAATGGTATGGCAAACTTAAGCTCAAGAAAATTATATATAGCAATCCTAAATCATAGGTAATAAAAAAATACCCGACTCATTTAAGAAGTCGGGTATATATGGCTATCTATTCTCAAAAATTAAATGTAACTACTACATATAGGACTACTATTTAATTTTTGAACAAGACTCAGAGATAATACTGAAGAGTATAAAAGTCTAATAAAAAACGTTTAAGTAGAAAGGTGCAAATAAACAGAACTATATTACGAAAAGTCAATTCAACTAAAACACTCTTCCCTTCTGCCATCTACCGTCTGCCCTCTGCCTTGTCTTAATGATAAATATTCACGCCGACCTACTTACGTTGAACTTGAGTTAACGTTCAACTTTCCCAATAACTAACGACTCATTACCTACTGTGGTATAGGGGATTTAAGAATCCGAGGACACTTACTAGAGTGAAACAATATTTAAGTTCACTGATTTATTTTGCTGTTGTATCTGTTGGATAAAAAACTCTTCTAAGGAGTTACGGGACAAGCTGATAGAAATGATTTGCCCACCCATAAGGCGGAGACTGCCAAGAAAATCATAGTAATCTTGTTGTAGTGTGCCTTGCCAAGAACCATCAGGCTGAAAAACTAGACCAGGTATCCATTTTTTAAGAACTTCCCAGTCACCACCTTGACCTTTGACATAATATGTATCTTGGCTACCTAATAGCTCATTGAGGGAGCCAGAACAAATTAATTCACCTTGAGAGAGGATAGCAACGCGATCGCAAATTTGCTCAACCTCACTGAGAATATGGCTGTTAAAAAAAATTGTCTTACCCGCAGCTTTCAGCGACAGGATAATTTCCCGCATCTGGTAGCGTCCCACTGGATCTAGACCAGACATTGGTTCATCCAGAAATATTAATTCTGGTTCGTTAATTAATGCCTGTGCCATACCAACACGTTGTAGCATACCTTTCGAGTAGCGACGCATCTGCTTTTTACGTGCATCAGCTATAGGTAAACCTACCAATTCTAGTAGTTGTGGAATACGTTGGCGTTGTACATTTGGGGAAATTTGAAATAACCCAGCGGCTAGCTGCAAAAATTCCCAACCCGTGAGATAGTCATACAAGTAGGGATTTTCTGGTAAGTAGCCGATGCGTCGTTTGACATCGCGATCGCCCAGTGGTCTGCCAAACAAAAGTCCCCGTCCAGAGGTGGGACGGATAATTCCCAACAACAATTTTAAAAGCGTAGTTTTACCAGCACCATTTGGTCCTAGTAACCCAAAGGTTTCGCCTTTGTAAACTTTTATAGAGCAATTTTTGAGAGATACGATTTTTTGATTCAGCCAAAAGCCTGTGCGATAGACTTTTCGCAACTCAGAAGTGAGAACTGCTGGCGGAGGGCCTGTTACAGACTTCATCTCGATTTAATTACCACTTACCAATTACCAAGGTTACACTTGCGACTGCAATTTAGTATGCCAAATAGAATACAGGAGGTTTTTGGTTTTTGATTCCTAGTAACTTTCCTTATTCTGCACTCAAGCAAACCAAATGCATATCAGCTTACTAATTGCAGCTTACCCAACGAACTGACAAATGCCGCCATTAGGTTTGTCAATTATGGCAAACCAAGTTGGAAATGGGGAGTGGGGATTGGGAATTGAGGATTGGGGAGTTATTTTCTTTGTCACCGCGTCACCGCATCCCTTCATCCCCCCCCTTCCTTCACAAAACTCCTTTAGAACTGGGAATTGTACCAGCACGACGAGAGTCAATCTCCACCGCTATCCGCGTTGCCCTAGCAAACGCCTTAAATGTTGCTTCAATAATGTGATGGGAATTAATACCATCCAGTTGGCGAATATGCAGTGTCAGTTGACTATGATTTACTAGGGCCACAAAGAATTCGCGCACTAACTGGGTGTCATAGGTTCCTACGCGTTGGGTAGGAATTTCTAAGCCGTAGCTGAGGTGAGGGCGACCAGAAAAGTCTAGTGCTACCTGAACTAAAGCTTCATCCAAAGGCGCAAGAAAATTGCCAAAGCGGACAATACCTTTCCTATCGCCTAGTGCTTTACTCAAGGCTTGCCCTAGAGTAATACCTACATCTTCATTGGTATGATGGTCATCAATTTCCCAGTCTCCTTGCGCTTTGACTTCTAAGTCAATCAGCCCGTGGGAGGCAATTTGATGCAACATGTGATCCAAAAACGGAATCCCAGTTGCAGCCGTACACATTCCTGTACCATCCAGGTTAATACTAACTTGCACATCAGTTTCACCAGTGGTGCGGTGAACAGAGGCAACTCGAGAAGTTTGAATAATTTGGCGTTCGCTTATTTGCATAGGGAGTTAAGAGTTAGGAGTTAGGAGTTAGGAGTTATGAATTCTTAACTCCTCACTCATCACTCATCACTTTATCGCTTTACATTCCCATGATTTCATATCCTGAATCTACATACAGGACTTGCCCTGTAATTCCGCTAGCCAGATCGCTAGACAAGAAAGCAGCAGTATTGCCGACTTCTTCTTGAGTGACAGTGCGTCGCAGGGGTGCAACTTGCTCTACATGGTGAATCATGTCCAAAATACCTCCCACTGCTGAAGATGCCAAAGTCCGAATTGGACCTGCTGAGATGGCATTCACCCTAATATTTTGTGGTCCTAATTCGGATGCTAAATAACGCACGCTTGCTTCTAATCCCGCCTTGGCAACTCCCATGACGTTATAGTTAGGAATCGCCCGCACACCGCCTAAATATGTCAGAGTGATGATACTACCTCCCTCTGTCATCAAAGGTTTAGCCGCACCACTTAGTTGCACCAGTGAGTAAGTGCTGATTTCTAAAGCAGTCTTGAAGCCAGAACGAGAAGTTTGACTAAAATCTCCGCTCAAATCGTCTTTGTTAGCAAAGGCCAGACAGTGGATGAGAATGTCTAGCTTTCCCCATTTATCGCGGATAGTTTCAAAAGTAGACTGAATCTGTTCATCGTTTTGAACATTACAGGGAAGAAATAAGCTGGGATTGAGAGGTTCTACCAATTCCGCAACTTTTTTCTCCATTTTGCCTCGGTCATCTGGCAAGTAGGTAATACCCAAGTTAGCTCCTGCTTTGTGCAGTTGTTGAGCAATACCCCAGGCGATCGAGCGGTTATTGGCAATACCTGTGACCAAAGCGTTTTTTCCAGTCAGATTAAGCATAGAAATTTTCAATGCGATCGATCATTAGGAGCATACTAGAATCTGATGCCGACTTACCATCAAAGATAGTAATTGAACTACAAGGGGGATGAATCAATTCAAAATTAAAACTGCTGACTGATGACGGATGAATACTAGTTACCACTCTACCCTTCTCCTCAGGTCGCCGCTGGGCAAACAGGTTCTCCAAAGGAGTATGGAAAGCCGGGCAAAGCGCGTCTACAAGTCGGCAAAGCTGCCCGATACATTGGCTGTTGATGACGGATGAATGCCAATTGCTTCAAGTCGGCAAAGTTGCCCAATGCACTGGCTCATGATGATTCTTGACTTCTGCTGTATCAATGCAACTTGGTATGCGGCAAGTTTATCTTTACTTTGCACAAAATTTGCAAAAATGATGATTGAGATGTGTGTTTGCTATGAAAAAATCCCCAACTATTCCTTAAGATATCGTAAATTTTTCGGCAAAAAACCTGATGACTACAAATGTGCAAGTACCTATAACAACTACTAGCTAAAAACATGAAAAATTATGTATCATTATGAACAAATAACTATCAAGTTGTAGGTTTGAGTATAGGAAAGTACAGAAAGGTTGACGGTGCTTTATTGATTTTTCAGGTGTATTCTTAGGTAATCAGTTTTTGTTTTTCCGGCATTGGGTAGGGGAAGGGAGATGATCGTGACACAAGATAAAGCCCTAGCAAATGTTTTTCGTCAGATGGCGACCGGAGCGTTTCCGCCGGTTGTGGAAACGTTTGAACGCAATAAAACGATCTTTTTTCCTGGAGATCCTGCCGAACGAGTTTATTTCCTTTTGAAGGGTGCTGTGAAACTTTCCAGGGTATATGAGGCAGGAGAGGAAATAACGGTAGCACTGCTGCGGGAAAATAGTGTTTTTGGTGTATTGTCACTGCTGACAGGAAACAAGTCGGATCGGTTTTACCATGCGGTTGCATTTACGCCTGTTGAATTACTGTCAGCACCAATTGAACAAGTAGAGCAAGCGCTCAAGGAAAATCCAGAATTATCAATGTTAATGCTGCGGGGTCTATCTTCGCGGATCTTACAAACAGAGATGATGATTGAAACCTTAGCTCACCGAGATATGGGTTCGAGATTGGTGAGTTTTCTATTGATTCTCTGTCGTGATTTTGGTGTTCCTTGTGCCGATGGAATCACAATCGATCTGAAGTTATCTCACCAAGCGATCGCTGAAGCAATTGGTTCTACTCGCGTTACCGTCACCAGATTGCTGGGCGATTTACGCGAGAAAAAGATGATTTCTATCCACAAAAAGAAGATCACTGTGCATAAACCTGTTACCTTAAGTAGGCAGTTCACTTAAAAGCAATTGGGAAAAGGGATGGTGTCAGGTATTGTGTTATTAAGAAAAAATAAAGATGTCAGTTGCCAAAATTCAGTAAAACTGTGTGCAACTGGTGTACGAAATAAATGGGTTTAATACCCCAACCAATTAGTGGCAGGTTTGAATCAAGCGCCAATTGCATTCTGCCTTCTGAATTCGACTTCTGTATTCTTCATTCAAAGATGACACTCATAGCTGGAGTAAATCTAAAATCTTTAGTAATTTCAGCTATTGCCAACCTCCCCTCTTCCACAGATAATGATTGAAAGTAGTAGGCTGTATCTGGAAGCATTTCGGTAGCTGAAGATGACCACCGGGTACATCCTCATAGCAGCAATTTTAATTCTGGGAGGCGTGATTGCCACTGTTGGCGATCGCATCGGCACGCGAGTAGGCAAAGCACGTCTCTCATTATTCAACCTCCGTCCTAAAAACACGGCTGTTCTGGTAACTATTCTGACTGGTGGATTAATTTCGGCATCAACCCTAGCGATTTTATTCGCTGCTGATGAAGGATTGCGGAAAGGAGTTTTCGAGTTAGAGGATATTCAAAGAGATTTGAGAAACAAGCGGGAACAACTCAAAACCGCAGAAACTCAAAAAAGCCAAGTAGAGAATGAATTAAATCAAGCAAGAAAAGAACAAACACAGGCGCAGCAAGACTTGCAGATAATCAATCAATCTTTGCAAGCGGCTAACGCCAAACAACGAGAAACGCAAGCTCAACTGAACCGCACCATTAGTCAACAAGCCCAAACTCAAGCTAGACTCCAAGGTACTCAAAGCCAGCTAGATAAAGTAGCAAATCAGTACCAACAAGCCATAGCTGAACTACAAAACGTTAACAATCAGAGAAAGGCACTACAGGCGGCAGTTGCCCAACTGAAGGAAGAACGCGAAAGATTGTACGTCGAAGCTAACAAGGCCATTGATGAAGCCAAAACAGCTATTGAAAAACGCGATCGCGAACTTGCCAATCGACAGCTAGCAATTGAACTGCGCGACCAAAAAATTGCTCAATTGGATCGATTAATTCAAAAACGCAATCAAGAAGTTACTTCGCGAGAACAAGTGCTTGCTAAGCAGGAATCTCGCCTCAAAGAATTGGAAAAACAACAGGATTTTTTAGAACAGGAAGTAGCAAGACTGGAGAAATATTACCAGTCATACCGAGACTTGCGTTTGGGTAAGCTGGCCCTAATACGCGGTCAAGTTCTAGCTTCTGCCGTAGTTCGAGTTGACCAAGCTGCCGTTGCCCGTCAGGCGGTGATGCAACTTTTACAGGAAGCCAATCGCAACGCCAATATAGAATTAACGGAACCCGGCACCAACCCAGCAAATCTGGAGATATTGCGCGTTACCCAAGATAAAGTTGAGCAACTAATTAAGCAGATTAATGATGGTCGAGAATACGTGGTGCGAATTTTCTCTGCCGGCAATTACGTCAGGGGAGAAAAGCAGATAGAATTTTTTGCCGATGCGGCACGAAATCAACTAGTCTTTTCAGGAGGTCAGATTTTAGCTTCAACTACTGCCGATCCCAAAACCATGACATCTTATCAGGTGCGACAAAGACTCGATCTGCTGATTTCTGCTTCCCAATTTCGTGCCCGTAATGCCGGAATTGTAGAAAATGTCCAAATAGACGGCACTTTTTTGCGCTTTCTCACCCAATTGAGACAATACAATCAGTCCTTGGAAATTAAAGCGATCGCGGCAGAGGACACTTATACAGCCGGGCCTTTGAGAGTCAAGCTAGTAGCAATCATCAACGGACAAGTAATTTTTAGTACTTAACAAAATGTTGAGTAAATTAAGCTGAGGGAGGCGCTGTGACTAGGTACAGAGATGACGATCCGGTCGTTATCTGGGTACGTGCAGTACTACCATGAGTATGGGCAAGACCTCAGCGACATCGGCGTTCGCCATTCACATGGAATCTTCGGTAATAAAAATTCAGATTAGCCTGAACCTAAAAACGTTTGCAAGCCTCGATCGGTAAAATCTAAGCATATGATTGCATTTATAGATTTTTAATTTTTAATTTTTAATTACTTATGACTTTCAGGGAATTCTCACCAACGCAACCCGTTATTTTGGGCTTCGATCCAGGTAAAGACAAATGTGGTTTAGCAGTGATGGGACTCGATCGGCAAATACATTATCACGAAGTTGTACCTGCAAAAGAAGCGATCGCTACCATTGGTACATTACAGCAGAACTTTCCCATTTCCTTGTTGGTAATGGGCAACCAAACTACAGCCAAGCGGTGGAAACAGCAACTGTCTGAGGAATTGACAGAAGCCCTGAATATTATTTTGGTGGATGAGCGTTACACCACCTTAGAAGCACGCGATCGCTATTGGCAGATGTACCCCCCTAAGGGACTAACAAAGCTATTGCCACAGGGTATGCGGCAACCGCCACGACCAATAGATGACATTGTTGCTATCCTCTTAATCGAAAGGTATTTAAATCGTCTTACTAGTGAGGAGTGAAGAGTGAAAGTTACATCATAAACTCCTAACTCCTGTACAGACGCGATTAATGAGCCAGCGCGTTGCAAAGCCAGTCTCGTGGTGAGGCAGCGCGGTCTTGGGGAGCCACTGCGGTCTTGGGGTTTCCCCAAGACCGCAGTGGCTTCCCGTTGTAGCGACTAGCATCGCGTCTCTCCTAACTTTTAAAGCTCAGCTCGAATAGTAAAAGCATAGTCTCCTCCAGGCTCTAGCTGGTAATCTTGTTGCTCCAAGAAGCGACCGAGGGGTTCTTTGATTAAGGCACGACCTTGGGAAGGCTTAACAGAAAGTTCTCCCCGGCGGAAATGCCATTGGAAATGCCACTCAAAATCACCCGCGCTGACTTCGCCCTCAAGAAAGCCGTGTTGCCAAGATTGGCGGGTAACTCTGACATGGGCGATGGTTTCTGGCAGACGTTTGGCACTCACAATGCTTTATGTCAAGTGTGGGATAACAGCCCACCATGTAGGCTACTTATTTTATTTACCAAACATAGCTGAAATAGACAAACTCATAAAGAAAGAGGAGCCTAATAAGCCGATCCGCCTTTAAATAGACAGAAGAACGCGCTAATGCCAGTTGCCTGCAAAGAGAAGTTGCTAGGAGGCAGAACGCAAAGAAGCAGAGATGGAATTTGAATTTGGAAGTCCCTTAACCTTACAAAATCTGGTCAATCATCTGGTTCGCTTGAGAACTATAACTACCACCAAATAAATTGAAGTGATTCAAAATGTGGTAAAGATTATAAAGTGTTTTTCGGCGTTCATAGCCTGCATTTAAAGGAAATACTTCGTTGTAACCTTTGTAAAAGGCTGCCGGAAACCCCCCAAATAGTTCTGTCATGGCAATATCAACTTCTCTATCCCCAAAATAAGTTGCAGGGTCAAAAATCACTGGTTCTCCCAATGCTGTACACCCAGCATTTCCGCCCCATAAATCCCCATGTACTAAGGATGGTTGCACTTCATGTTCTGCCAACAGATCGGGAATGGCTTGCAGTAACTCATTTTGTTTGGGAAAGCTACCACCCCGCCACCTTGCCAACTGAAATTGATAACCTAGGCGATGTTTGGCATAAAATTCTGACCAATCTGCTGTCCAAGTGTTGATTTGCGGTGTGGAACCAATTGTATTATTCATGTCCCAGCCGAAACCTTTTGGGCTAGTGGCTTTGTGCATCGCCGCCAACTTGCGTCCCATCTCTGTCCAAAATTGAGTATTGCCTCCCCCCATATCCAGCCATTCCAATACGATGTAGCTAGAATTACCAACCGTACCCCAGCAAATCGGTTCTGGGACGCGAATACTATGTGTTTCCAGCATTTGCTTTAAGCCCTGCACTTCAGCCTCAAACATCGCAACTTGAGATGCTTGGTTAAGCTTGACGAAGTAAGTCACTTTACTATCAGATACAGCATAGCCTTGGTTGATGCATCCACCACCAACCGATCGCCGCTGTTCGTTATGAAATTTTTCGCCAGTTACCTGGCTAATATGGGCATCAATCTCAGTCCACATTGTTGAATTAGAGAGTAGGGACTGGGGACTGGGGACTGGGGACTAGAGAATGGGGAAGAATTTTCTCAATACCTAATACCCAATACCTAATCCCCAATCCCTAATTTACAATGGCTTCATCACAACTACACCATAAGCATCTGGGTCAAGATACTGATTTGCTGCTTGCATCAAGTCAGTTGCATTTTGGGCTTGAATGTAAGCTGGGTAGTTAAAGGCTGGTTCCAAATCTCCGACTAGAGATTGATAGTAACCATACAATCCAGCGCGATCGCTTGGTGTTTCATTACCAAAAATAAATCTGTTCGCCACTCGCCGCCGCACGCGCTCAATTTCTTTTTCAGAGATTAACTCTGTTTGTAACCTACTCATGTGTTGAGCGATCGCATTCTCGACAGCTGGTAAATTTTCTACTTCACACTTAGCCGAAATATAAAACGTCCCTTGCAGTAGATTGCTCATATTGCTCACAGATATCGAAGACACCAATCCTCGTTCTTCCCGCAAGTCCTGCACTAATCTTGATGTCCGTCCGTGTCCCAAAATTCCTGCCAAAACATCCAGTCCATAAGTTTGCTCTAACTGGTTTAATCCAGGAACCCGCCAAACCATTACTATTCTCGCCTGCTGGAGGCTTTCATCAACAAATTCCCGACGGACAATTTCTGTAAATGCAGGTTCAGGCTTTGGTGCTGAGTGTGCTGTACAGACGCGATTAATTGCGTCTGTACAAGAGTTAGGAGTGTTAATAGTTTGAGTAAATTTCTCGGCAATAATTGCAATTAATTCTTCTTCTGGTAAATTGCCCACAGCCACAGCAGTAATTGAGTGGGGTTGATACCAACTAGCGTGAAAATCTCGCATCTGCTGGGCTTTGAGTTGGGCTATGACTGCTTCTGGCCCCAATACCGGACGGCGATAGGGTAGGTTATCAAATGCGGTTTCCATTGCCCGGCGAAATGTACGCCGACGAGGATTATCGTCTGAACGTTTGATTTCTTCTATGACTACGAATCGCTCGCGTTCAAAGGCATCGTCAGGAATACTAGCATTAAATACTACGTCAATTTGTAGCGGTGCGAGTTCTGCAAAGTCTTTGGGAGCAGTGGTTATATAGTAATGAGTATAGTCTTGGCTCGTAGCAGCATTAGTAACAGCACCTCGCTCTTCAATTCGCCGCTCAAACTCGCCGCTAGCCAGTCGCTCAGTGCCCTTAAAAATCATATGCTCTAAAAAGTGAGCCATGCCGTTAATGGCATCAGATTCTACAGCTGAACCAACTTTAATCCAGAGGCTGAGGTTCACGGCTTCAATAGGCATTTGTTCCGCGATAATTGTCAAACCATTGGGTAACTGGTGCAGCTTAGGGGCATTGAGACGAGGAAATTGCAGCAGAGTTGAGGTCATTGGTCGTGGTGAGTGAAGGGCTACTTTACTTCTTTATCTTATCCACGACTTAAAATAAACACCGCGATCGCCAACCATGTCAATTTTGGATTTTGGATTGCAAAAGACACCTGCGATTGATATATACAGGCAATATTGAGGCTTTATTTGTATATTTGGGAACTCTAAATTAGAGATACATACGTGAGGATAATTCCTATGTCTAGAAGCCCGATTAGTGCGACTTTAGCCCAAAAAGATAGAGATGCTTTGTTGCAAGCCATTACCACCATCAAAGAAAAGCTACCATTCTTAATTGATTTGAGTAACGAAGAGCGGAAAGCTTTACCCAAGATGGGAGATAAGAGTCGTGCCTTTGTCAGTAAAGCGTTAGAAATAGCGACACAGAACCCAGAGTTTTTACCACGTTCTTTTGACTTAGAAGAAATGCGAAAGGATGTGCAATTATTTGAAGCGTTGTATCCATTATTGCTATCGTTGACCCAGTTGCAAGAATTGGTCGATGATACTTCTCTGGCGGTGGGTAGTGAAGCCTATGCAGCCGCGTTGCAGGTATATAACTATGCAAAAGCTAGCGGACAAACCGCAGGATTAGATGCAGTAGTGGGGGAAATGGGGCAAAGATTCGCCCGTAAATCTCGGAGAGTCAAGCCTCAAGCAGCAGCATTGTAGAAAATAACTCGGCGATCGCACTTTTGAGGTGCAATGTTGAGGCTCAGAACTTGGATATCGAAGTAAAAAGCTCGATGTTCCGTGTTCTGAGCTTGATTTTTCGAGTAAATTGCTCGACGTTTCGCGTTCAAAAGCAAAAGTTTTGAGTAAAAAGCTCGGAGTTTCGAGTTCTGGAGTCAATCTAAAGCTCGAACAGCAAAAATATAATCTTAATAAATCCCCCTTTTTAAGGGGGGTAGGGGGGATCAAAACTAGAAACTATGACGAATAACCTCAACAGTAGCGATTTCCATTTACCGTACAATCCAAAGCTTGTAGAAAGAGCGAAAAAACTTCGCAAAAACATGACCCCAGCAGAAAAAAAGCTGTGGTATGAATATCTGAGGAATTTTCAATTTCGGGTTTTAAGACAAAGACCGATTAATCATTTCATAGTTGATTTTTACTGTCCTACTTTACAAGCAGTGATTGAAGTTGATGGGGATAGCCATTTCACAGATGAAGGTCAAGACTATGACAGAGAGAGAACACATATTCTAGAAGGTTATGGTTTAAAGGTTCTCAGGTTTACTAATAGCCAAGTTTTAAATCAGTTTGATAGTGTGTGTGAGCAAATACAGGGTTTGATCCCCCCCAACCCCCCTTAAAAAGAGCAGGGCTGTTTCATTCCCGCTCAACAGGTAAAATTGCAAGTGTTGAGGGGATAAAAATCATGGGTGCTTCTCTGATTGAACATTTGCGGCAAGTTGAAGATTTCAGAACGACTGATGGTCGAAGACATCCACTTTGGTT
>NZ_JAVRBR020000111.1:0-6886 GCF_034531165.2 Dendronalium sp. ChiSLP03b
AATATTTCTGATGGTTCGATAAACTATCTTTTGTGAACTACCTCTTTGAACCTTAATCGGGTATTTGACAACTGGTGGCTTATGTATTGACATCACAAAAACCCCATCTGTACAACATTTTGGTTTTTTGGAGGCTGACAGATCATTCCTTCGACTGACTGACATTTGATACTCAGTTTTGTATTGTTGAGGCTGATATCAGATGTCTTTCTTTGATTTGGCAGCGGTGAGAACACATATTTAGCATTCTGACCATTACCTTCAGTTCGTAGATATCTGTATTGCGTACCCTCAATCATATATACTTGCGATTGATTCAGGGTTCTAAGCTCGTAAACAGGATTTAGTTTCATCGTTTTTTTCCAACTCCAAGTAAAAAACTGCACCTGTATTTGCAACTTTAGCCAAGTTGCTATCTACTAATTTTTGAATTACATCTTTTCTTCTACTGGCTGACGCTTATCATCCAGGGATAAGCCATCAGCCTCCCAGGGCAAACGCATCTAAAGTATAAGAATCCTTTAATGGCAAGGGTTTGGGCGTTTTATAATTGAGTCTCTTTTTTCATCAATATCCTTGTCCCGCAAGGGTTTCAGGTTTTACGTGCGTTTGCCCTGATCAGCCTCCATGTCGTAAAACCAAACGTAATCAGTTCCCCCAACCCCAGTTTTGGTAAAAATCAACACAGCCGTAGACACGCCAGCATAAGGTTTAAATACCCCTGACGGCATTGAAATTACACCATCGAGCTTATGCTCCTCCACCAAAATCTCTCGAATTTTCTTGTGTGCGGTCGAAGAACCAAACAACACACCATCAGGCACAATCACCGCCGCCCGTCCACCGATTTTCAGCAGCCGCAGAAATAGGGCAATGAACAGTAATTCAGTTTTAGTTGTGGAAATAACCTTACTCAAATCTTTAGCGATCGTAGATTTTTCTATCGACCCTTTAAACGGTGGATTTGCCAAGATCAGCGTGAATGCTTCAGTAATTCCTGCATGGTCTTCTGATAAAGAATCTCGTGCTTCAATTTTGGGATCTTCAATACCGTGCAGCATCAAGTTCATGCTGCCAATCCGCAACATCGTCCCGTCAAAGTCAAAACCATGAAACATTTCTTTATTGAAGTGTTCTCGATTCCCAGGCGCATTGAGAATTAGATTACCATCGCTATCCTTGAGGTCGCGCAGATATTCAGCCGCAACCACCAGAAAGCCAGCCGTACCACAAGCGGGATCGCAGATAATTTCTCTTGGCCCTGGAGCCATCAATTCGACCATCATTTTAATGATGTGTCGGGGTGTACGAAACTGCCCATTAGTACCTGCCTGGGCAATTTTTGACAGCATATATTCATACAAATCGCCCTTGGTATCCCTGTCTTCCATCGGGATTTGGTCAATCTGCCCTACCACACTAGCCAACAATGCAGGACTAGCAATTAGGAAAACAGCATCTTTCATGTGGCGGATATAAGCACTGTCTTCTCCACTTTGCCCCAAGGTTTTGATAAATGGAAATGCTTCATCCCGCACAATCCGCAGCATTTCCTCAGAATCAGTCAGGTTTTTGAAGTAAGACCAACGACAACGCTGCTTTTCGGGCGGGAAAATAGGGTTAGTAATGGGTTTATTCAGTCTGTTTGCTTTTTTCTCTTGGGCTAACTCCAGGTCATCTAAGCGTTTGATGAACAGCAGGTAAGAGATTTGCTCGATTACTGAAAGGGGATTGCTGATACCATTATTCCAGAAAGTTGTCCAAAGGCGGTCAACCTTTGACCTCATCTCACCTGTGATCATCCGTTTAACTCCAAGGGCAAGCACCTGTGTCTCCACAGCCGTGCAGTAGCAAAAACTAAATGTGTTAATACATCCTACACTAGAGATGCTTTAATGCAATGGCTTCAGTAGAGTTAGCTTGGTATTTCATTAATTCATTCACCTCTTATTACTTCTTTGATGTAAGTCTAAGTAAATTAATTATCAAGCTGCTGAAGTAGGTGTTGCCTTGGCACGCTGTTTGAAACTCTCAAAATCAATAATTTTAGATTCTTTAGCAGTTTTCCAAACTGCTTTAATAACATTGGAAATTGGAGGTAAGACGACTAAAACAAACTGACCCAGCCCTTTATTTTTCTTGTCAGCGACCTTCATGATACGAGGCATATCAGACCAGTCAGGCATTACCCAGAAAGTAACAGTAAAAAATGCTTTAAAAGATTCAACGAGTAAAGTATCTAGCCGTAAACAATCTAATATACCCTCTACGCAAAAAGCTATAAAACCAAAATCATCTAATACAGCAAAAAAGGAACCAATTTCCACAGATAATTCAATAAATTCGTTCAAGAAGAGTATTAGCAGTTCAGATGCGTGGGTTTTACTTGATGACAAACTTTTCTTAACTGAATCTGTTGATACTCAAGCTGATAAAAGCGTAAAAATTTATATTTTACCAAATGCTCCTACACAGGAAGCTGCTTTACGTAATCTGCAACCAGAACAAAATTATTATAGGAAACAAATTTCTTACGCTTACCAAAATGAAGCGGCAATGATGCAGGTTGAGAGTGTTATTTCAACATCAGTAAAAGGTAAAACTACCTTTATTATTACATTAAAGCCATGTTCACAAATACAAGGAAAAAATTTTATGGCAATGAGCTTTAATGGTTATAGTATAGATAAAATTGCTGAGTTACGTGCGCGTTTTATATTACTTAATGAACTACCTTCTCCTACCCAAAACGAAAATGGTTACTCAATGCTGAGTTATTTAATTAAAGGTTACGACAACTCCTCCAAAATAGAACAATGTGTTTTTCTCAATTTATGGGCTAGACTGAAAAACGATCCACAACTTTTCCTAACTCATGCCCGTCTTGCAGCAATTTACATTTTAAAAACTAGTTATACAGTTGAACATATATTAGAGTTGAGGCTTACTCTACTTAAAAATAATATATTATCTGTTCAGTTTAGTGGGCAAAGAAAACAAAATTATAGTGATCAAGAAACTTTTATTATTAATGTAAAAGGAAATTGCGATCTTAATACCCCTATTTAATAAAAAAATAGAAATAAAGGGCTATTTCAATAAGTAGCTAACATCAACAAAAATATTTTGGAATAACAAATTTTTATCAAATTTTGTATTAATTTGTAGTTTCTAACTCCAACAAACTCAACACTTTCTCTTCCAAGCCTGTCAGATAAGACCGCTTCAGCCTCCCCAACGATTCCAAAAACCTCTGCACCGACTCCTCCAACTCACTCGAATACACCCGATTGATGCGATCGCAAATTTGCTGCATCTGTTCGCATTCATCAGGCAAATAATTGTAGGACTTTAGGTATTGCAACCCAACCGTGTACTCGCCATCCCAGGTTTTAACCGTACAACTAAATTCACCCACGTGATTAACTATGCCCCAATACCCACCCTTACCTCTGAGTTCGGGGTTGTCCTTTGCGAGAATTTGGCAGACTTCACCGATTTGGTAGGTGTTAGGTAATCTGGTACGTTCTATTATCCTCTGCACCACATCAGTTACGATTCTGGCACTGGGAACTTTACCGCCAGCAATTTGGACTGCCCTTTGCCACACTGCCTGCTGTTGCTGGGGTTCGAGCTTGGTTAATGATCGGACTTGACGCTCACTCGTTGGCAAAATTTGTGTCCCAATGGGACACATTTTCTGTTCGCTCGAATCTGTTTCATTTTGTGTCCCAACAGATTGCTCTTGCTCATCACTTGAGTCAGTTTCGGTTTGTGTCCCAGTGGGACATATTTGCATGAGATTATCTACTACAACCGCAGCTTCAATCAATCTGTAAGGATGACGACGCTCGAATCCAAACCTGTCTTTGCAATATTACTCGAAAGTTTTGTGTGTAGCGCGATAGAGCCTGCGATCGCGCAATTCCATCAACGCCTTGCCAGCCTCAAAAAATGCTCTCTCAACTTTGCGCTCCAAATGCAAGCGATCGCGTTGCTCATCCTCGGTTAATTTATCCTTAGAGGAAGTGCCATAGATACTTGCGGTGAGGGTAAGACCCTGCCAAAATTTAACCTTTTCTTTAACAAAGAATGCCCATATTTTTACTGAAATAAGCATTGTTGCTTACTGAGTATTAATCTGATACTTGTATCAATGATTGTTGTAAATCGATTAAAATTGCCCGAATTAAAAGATTCCTAGCTGAAAATACCAAAAACTGCTAAGTCACTGACTAACTACCTAAGATTTACAACCTCGCAAACATGGCAAGCAAAAATAGGAGATAAAATATGTCCCAAATGCTAAATCGTCGTCGATTTCTTCAGGCATCGGCGGCGGCAGCAGCCAGCATAAGTGTATCCACTGTTCGCACTTGGGCTGGTGGTGTTGACGAGTATGTTGAGGCGATAGTAATTGGTAGTGGTTTTGGCGGTGCAGTCACATCATTGCGGCTTGGTCAGGCTGGAATTGAAACAATCGTACTGGAACGAGGAAGAAGATGGCAAATCACTGACGCAGGCAATACTTTCTCTACAACAGATAACCCAGATGGTCGTGCTGCATGGCTCAGTCCCACTACAGTTTTACCCCCACCAGTTCCAGAAATCCCCATTGATGTATATACTGGCGTTCTCGATGTCAAAAGAGGGAATGGTATCAATGTATATCGTGGCGCAGGTGTTGGGGGTGGTTCGCTTGTCTACGGTGCTATCACTTATCAGCCAACTGAGGAACTATTTTATAAAGTTTTTCCCCGTACTATTAAATACTCTGAACTAGATCGAGTTTATTACCCACGGGTGCGTTCCATCCTCAAAGCATCCCCCATCCCAGACGATATTCTCCAAACTGAATACTACTTAGCAAGCCGCATTCTCATGGAGCAAGCCCGTAAGGCTGGTTTGAATACACGCAAGATTGACGCAGCCATTAATTGGGATATTGTTCGTCAGGAAAGAGCAGGTAAAAAGGTTGCTTCCATTATTAATGGTCAAGTTTATTACGGTACAAATAGTGGGGCGAAAAACAGCGTAGACCGCAACTATCTAGGTATGGCAGAGGCGACTGGTAACGTTGAAATCCGACCTTTGCACGTAGTCACGATGATTGGAGAATCGGATCGTGGACGTTATCGAGTTGTTTGCCATCAAATTAACGAGCGAGGAGAAGTGCTTGTCCAAAAATCCTTTATTTGTCACTATCTATTTTTGGCCGCAGGTTCAATTGGCACTACTGAACTATTGCTGCGTGCTAAAACCAATCGTACTTTGCGTCGGCTAAATAATCAGGTAGGAAAGTTTTGGGGAACGAATTCCGATTCAACTACTTTAATGATTAATGCTGGTGAAACGAATCCAACACCAGGGAATCCAGGTGTAATCGCAGTTGAGCATCTCGATAACCCTATTGCCCCAGTAATACTTGAAGCATTTCACGGACTTCCTTTTGTACCACAAGGTATTCTTCCTGTTCTTGGTCAGGGAATTTCCCAGCCAGAGGGCTATCTTACCTACAATACAGCTACTAAATTAGCGGATTTGTTCTGGCCTAACAACTCAGCTGATAGTCAAAGAAATACTCAGGCTCTCCAGTATACTTACCAACGACTCAACCAAGCCAATGGTACAAGTCTTGCTACACCGCCTGACTACAGTTTCACAGCACACCCGCTTGGTGGTGCAACAATTGGGCAAGTATGCAGCACTCATGGGCAAGTCTTTGGTTATCCTAATTTGTTTGTTGTTGATGGTGCGCTTATTCCCGGTTCAACAGCCTGCTCAAATCCCTCGCTGACTATAGCAGCTCTGGCAGAACGGAGCATGGATCACTTTCTTAACCGGATTCCTAGACTTAGAAAAATATAACTTGGCGATTTAACCCTATAGGGGGTTCGCCATCGCAGGTTGGCATATAGCTTGTTTGCATACATCTACCGAATACTTGGATACTTAGATACTTGAGATCCACATACTCAAACTAAAGGCGATCGCACCCTCAAACCCGCGATCGCCTTTATCTTCTAAGAAAATTATTAGTTGAGAGCAGTAGCGATCGCATCACTAATTTCTTGATGCTGTGTACAGTGACAAATTAAATAACATTGATACAAATTCTTGTCATCAAGTTCAGCTTTACCCACTTTGTAATTGTAACTATTTGTGTTGATATAGCTTGTAAGTTCCCTAAGTTACTTCTAAGCTTAACCCTCTTTGAGTGCAAGCTTTACACCCTCAATGACATTAATTTGGCCTGCGACAAATAAAAAGTCACTGTACAACCGTAATTAGATAAAGTCGAGCTAAAATATCTTCGTTATTCTTCTACACATCACGGGTTTTGAAAAAATTATAGATTGCAAGAGCAATGGCTAAAAGCAACACTGCATGAATTAAATTTCCGGCAATATGAAGTACTAATCCTAATGCCCAAAAAGCAATCAGTACAACAACAATACCCCAAAGTATACCTAACATATATTTGCTGTCTTGCTCAAGTAAATTTTAATTTGTTCATATATTTTAGCCATAGTTTCATGTTGATTCTATTTGCCTTTAGAGGGGTCTATAAATTTAAATCATCTTTCTTGAGGAAGAAAATTAATTAAAAATTAGTCTTATGGGTAATCAGCTTTGGTGTTTTTCTTCAAGAATGTGATTGTTAATCAAAATCCCAAGCTGTAACGTTGCTGGTGGACAACTTGGTGCGGATTTGTGTAGGCATTTGTTACAAACAGCGCTTGCTACAAATAAACCTTCAAACCGCAGTTTTTAATACTTGAGAAAGTATAAAAGAAAACTTTTTAGGACAAGATATCGTTTTTAATGGTAATTAAGCGTTATTTAGCGGCATAGCTTTCTCTGCGTTTTTGGGGTGCAGTAATGA
>NZ_JAVRBR020000112.1:0-76807 GCF_034531165.2 Dendronalium sp. ChiSLP03b
TTAGATTAACAAATTTTTACCGCGTATTACATGGAAACATAAATTTTCTACTTTTACTATTTTTGCAAAGTATAAAATGGATATTTGCTTTGTGAAGCATAATGTGAGCTAAAAGCCCATTTTTTCATTCAAGTCACAGTAAGTAATAATTTTGCTTTCACATTTTTATCCGTACATACATTAATTACGAATTATTATTAGGGTGATTTATAGCTAGAGACGCGCAGAGTTAACTTACCTTGCCGAGGATTTTTACTAAAAACAAATGCACCTTCTTCTTTTTCGCCACGGGATAAAAAATCAATTTGTTGCTCTCCTGTTTCTGCTACTTTGTCGTCAATCTGTAACTCAGCCACGATCTGAACTGACTCAGCTGTTTCTCCTCCAGTATTGATGACTTCAAAGGGAACATAAAATTGTCCCTCAATTTCTCTAACACTTTTATTAGTGACAGAAAGGACTGGAGGTTCATGTTTATCTTCAAGCCAAGTGTAGATTACTAATCCCACAATTACTGCTAGGATAAGTGAGGCAGTGCTGAATGTTACCCACTCCGCAGGCGATCGCTCTGGTTTTTGTTCTTGTGTTTTAGTCATATTGCTAATCTACCAGCTGCACCACCAATAGTTGCAGGTAAACCCAGCACTAAAGTATGCTCTAACCACATCGTCCAAGGATCGTCAAAAGTTATCTTTTGAAAGAACCACAGCATAAAAGCACCTGCTAGTAAGGATAATAAGTAAGACATAATAGTCTCGCTTGATGGTCGTTGGAAAATTCCTTGCTGCTGTCTGCGTTTTTGCTGGTCTGAAAAGCCTGCCTGAAATACAATCCCATAGGATATCACCAAAGATGCGGCGATAATTGCCAAAAGCCAAGGTGGTGAAACAGCGGCTGCTAGCATGGGAATTTCATCAGTTGGGGCAATGTTAAATGCAATTACAGTTGCACCAATTAGGGTTGCACCCATGTCAGAAAGGGTGGCATGTAACTCGCTCTGATTGTGCTTGGCGGTATTTGCCTGATAACTTGCTTGTACTTCAGCATTAGTGTTACTGGTGTCTCCTAAGAATTGGTTGGCTAATGCTACACCAAGGGTAAAGGGTACACTTTCAAAAATAATTTTACCTAAGATTTCTCTGAGAGAAGTTTCAAATGTTAATTCTCGCAATAATAGTAGCACCAAGGTAGAACAAACTAGACCGATCGCGATTGCTTCTACTGTATCTATTAATGCTTCATAATTTCGCAAATTACGTCTACGTTTACGAAAGCCTTCTGTCTGGTTGAGTAAGAAAACCGCGATAAACATTAATGCGATCGCCGTCATTATTTGTCTCGGTTCGGCGAGTGAGCCAATCCACCAAACCTCCATAGTATAAAGCAACGGTATTCCAAATAAAAAACCTCCACAAGCACCCCGAATAATGTCATTTATCTCTCTCGCCCAGACATTTTTCTTATACTTTGTTGCCACTTTTGATGTTTTCCTTGTAAATGAAATTTGCCTTTTGTTAACGTAGACGCGCAGGGACTTGCCCCAGGCTACTGCAAAGAACGCATAGACACGTACTGTAAAGCAGAACCTGAAGATAATGATTGTAAGTATAAAACTTGCTTAATTAAACGTTTGCTTTTAAAGATATCTTACCATTTTATAACGCATCTATCTTAAGTTGTTAGATGCTTGAAAATTTAATACGTCCAATTATAGATATAAAAAATCTACTTTCCTGGTATCTTGTTTTTGGGTAAAATCTTTCAGTAACTTAAAGGTAAAATATAAAACTATGAGCATCGAAAAAAGAGTAGAAGCTACTGCAAAAAACATCGAAGGTAAAGTTCAAGAAGTAGTTGGGGAAGTAACTGGTAATCCAGCAGACAAAGTGGAAGGACAAGACAAGCAAGCTGAAGCTCAAGTTATTCATACTACAGAAAACATCAAAGATGAAGTGAAGAAGATTATAGAATAGTTTAGATTAGTCTAGGTAGAATCTTCAGGAGCTATGACGGTTCATACAGTTTCAAGATGCTTTAGCATTAGTAAAAAATTATAAATCACTCCTGTTTTTAATAAATAGGAGTGATTTTATTTGTTGTTAATGAGAAAAGGTTAGATTATAATAGAGAATTATCATGAGAGCATCGCACAGAACGATTCTCAAGAGTGCCTAACTAAATAGGACTTTACACTTGTAATTCAAAGCTACTGTAACAGGCAAGTAATAGCTAAAATACTGTGTGTTGCCTGCTATAACCTCAGTTAGTTAAGTTTGACACAGTGGCAATTTACATCTAGGCGCTATCACCACTCCGAACCTACCTTAAACTTTGTAACTTCATAAAAGTGCGTTCGCTACCGTGGCAATCTAAGTTATCTGACTTACGGAAGGTTGTTACATTCCGGTACAATCTCAGTCACTGGGGATTCTAGATAAAGTCGAACTACAACAGTTGAGTTGTTAATCCACCAGGGAGGTACTGCCCCTCCTATCTCTGCCTTATCAGTACAGCGCCTCGCTTTTCGGCTTCAGGTGGATAGGCGGAAGATGGAGGAATCGAACCCCTACAGTTACCCATACCCTGGTTTTCAAGACCAGTTGCCGTCCATTCAGCAGCATCTTCCATTCAGGGGTGCCTGACGGGAGTTGAACCCGCTATAACTGGTTCCACAAACCAGCGCCTCGACCACTTTGGCTTCAGACACCATCAGTGGAATCAATGGGAATTGAACCCATGACCTCCTGCTTGCAAGGCAGGCGCTCTAGCCAACTGAGCTATGACCCCATATTTGGTGGATACTGGTCGGAATCGAACCGACATCCTTCTAACAGCCAGTTAGACGCTTTACCAGTTAAGCTACAGACCCATAGGCGGGAGTGGTAGGACTCGAACCCACAACTTTCGAGGTAGAAGCTCGAAGCTCTATTCCATTGAGCTACACTCCCAATATTTGGTAGTCCTGGCAGGAATCGTAGACGCGTTCGCGAAGCGTTCTCGAAGAGTAGCGGCTTCCCGTTCGCCGTTAGGCGTTCCCGAAGGGTACCTACAACCCTTTACTTGTAGGGCAATTGCTCTACCGTTGAAGCTACAGGACTACGTAAGCGAGTGGCGAGACTTGAACTCGCACACTGAATGTGGCGCACTCAGATGCTACCGACTACATCACACCCGCAAAAATCAGAGCGGACGGCGAGATTTGAACTCGCACGAAGACGGTGGAAACGTCTCATGCTACCGTTACATCACACCCGCATTCTGAAGCTGGTAACAGGAGTTGAACCTGCAACCTACTGATTACAAGTCAGTTGCTCTGCCAATTGAGCTACACCAGCACTATTTTGGTGACGGGAGCAGGAGGCGAACCTGCCGATATTCAGGTTATGCAGCTCAACGAGCTACTGTTGCTCCATCCCCGCGATTTCACCAATACCCCTGACTGGATTTGAACCAGCAACCTCTTCGTTCTAAGCGAAGCGCCTCTTCCGTTGGGCTACAAGGGCAAAATCTGAGTGGTAGGGATTGAACCTACGACCTTGAGTTCCCGAAACTCCTGCGCTCCCAACTGCGCCACACCCAGATATTTTGATACTCCCGACAGGATTTGAACCTGCAAAAAACTAGATCCTCGGTCTAGTGCGTCTTCCATTCCGCCACGAGAGCTTAGTACCCCTGACAGGATTTGAACCTGCAAAATCTGGACTTTGATTCCAGCACGTATGCCAGTTCCGTCACAGGGGCGTATCGGGGTGGCAGGATTTGAACCCGCGACATCCTGCTCCCAAAGCAGGCGCGCTACCAAGCTGCGCTACACCCCGTTGGTACTCCTGGTGGGACTCGAACCCACAATCAAACAGATTTTAAGTCTGCCGCCTCTTCCAATTGGGCCACAGGAGCAAGTTTTAGATTTGGTACTCCTGGTGGGAATCGAACCCACAACTTACCGTTTTTGAGACGGCAGCCTCTTCCAGTTGGGCTACAGGAGCAAGATTTGGCAGCCCCGCCAGGACTCGAACCTGGAATCTCCGCCTTCAAAGGGCGCGATGTTGCCAATTACACTACAGGGCTGTATTGCCAGGGCAGGGTTTGAACCTGCAACCTCATCGTTCAGAGCGATGCGACTTCCCAATTCGTCCACCCGGCAATGAAATAAATGGCTGCCTCAGTAGGACTCGAACCTACAACCTCGCGGTTAACAGCCGCTGGCTCTACCATTGAGCTACAAGGCAACGCAGCCCCCCAGGTCGGAATCGAACCGACGACCTCCTGTTCTTCAGACAGGCGCTAACTACCAACTGAGCTACCGGGGGATAAAGAGGAGAGATGGGTCTTACCCCGTGGACTGGTTTAATTCGACCTGAATCAGCCACTCCAGCATCTCTCCCATCTAACGAGAGCGGAGGGATTTGAACCCTCACGTCTTCAGTTTCGTAGACTGAGATGTTATCCAGTTACACCACGCTCTCAAAAGGGACTGGGGACTAGGGATTAGAGACAAGGCAGACAAGGTATACAAGGAAGTAATAGTAACATCTCCCTCATCTCCCTCATCGCTTACTCAACACTCAGTACTCAGCACTTTTAAGGCGGAGAGAGAGGGATTTGAACCCTCGACGGGTATTAACTACCCGCTTCCTCTTAGCAGGAGGATGCTTTTAGCCACTCAGCCACCTCTCCACAGTGGGTCGAGCAGGATTTGAACCTGCGCGCAAAATAGAACAGTTTTACAGACTGTCGCCTTCAACCAGACTCGGCCACCGACCCAGAATAATTCCCCCGACGGGATTTGAACCCGCAATCTCTGCTTTGAAAGAACAGCGACTTAAACCGTTCGTCCACGGGGGCATGATTGACGAAATTTTAGATTTTAGATTTTGGATTTGAAATTAAATTTTTCAATCTAAAATCGGCAATCCAAAATCCAAAATTGTGTGACGCAGGGACTAGGATTTGAACCCAGAACATCGGATTTGGAGTCACGAGGTGTTGCCGTTACACCATCCCTGCATTGGTGGCAGCGGTGGGATTTGCACCCACATCAACCAGGGTATGAACCTGGTGCTTTTCTAATTAAGCTACGCTGCGATCGCACCAAAGGCTGAGGTGAGATTTGAACTCACGATGTCGGTTTTGCAGACCAATGCCTTCGACCGCTTGGCTACTCAGCCATTTAGAAGCCTCGACGGGAGTTGCACCCGCTTCTCTGTGCTTGAGAGGCACAGCGACTTATCTAGTCGTCCACAAGGCTACACGGGAGTAACGAGACTTGAACTCGCAACCTATCGCTCGACAGACGATCGCTCTAGCCACTTGAGCTATACCCCCATGTTTGATATCTGTGCCCAATTTTTTGGCTTTTAGGCACAGATTGTTGGTGAACTTGCCCATTATTTAGTTTTCAAGGTTCGGAAAAACTACTTTTAACTGTTAGGAACTATTAGCAAAATAACCGACGCTCTAAGTAATAAACCTGTTGTGTATTACTGATGTATTCGGTTGCTTTTACCTTTGCAAATTTAGAACTTTTTTCGTTTCTTGTTTCTACTTCAGATGGTTTGGAAGTAGATGGAGCTTTGCTACCCCTGCGTTTGTGTACTACTTGTATGTAGAACATGACTTTAACCCTTGAGAAGCTTTGTCTTTGTCTTACTACATTTATACTACATAAATACTACATAAGATGTCAAGGGGTTTGGGAAAAATTTTTTGAAATTGTCTGAAAGTGTTTCTGAGCTTAGGATGTAGGTTATTAATCTCTCTAGGGGGCAAAACTACAGCTTATGATCGAGCGAGTTTTTGGAAACCTGATGTGACAAACAACCTTAAGCGACAAAGGATAATTGGTATTGTGGCGATCGCCTTTTCTGTAACAGCTTGTAGTATTAACCCAGGCAAGCTTCCACAGTTGAAGACTGACGTGCTAACAAGTCAACTCCATACTCTACAAATTCCAGATCATCCAGCAAACAGCAAAGACAATTCCCAATTATTACCATCAGCCAAAGTAGGAAACCTATCTTTTGCTGCACCAAATAAATTTCAGGGAAAAACAGTTTATCAGGTGCATCCTGGTAGCAATGAAAAAGTTATTGCCCTAACTATTGATGATGGCCCTTGGCAAAACACAACCTCACAAATGCTGGATATCCTCAAGCAAAATGATGTGAAAGCGACATTCTTTTGGGTAGGACAAGCCTTACAAGCCAATCCCGAACTTGCCAAGCGAGAGATAGCCGAAGGACATGCGATCGGCAACCATACTTGGCATCATTGGTATCGGCATATGGACGAAGCCACAGCCAAAAGTGAAATTGAACGCACAGCCGACCTAATTTACAAAACCACAGGAGTGAAAACTTATTTGTTTCGTCCGCCTGGAGGCGTTTTAAACAACGGACTAGCTGCTTACGCTAAAACTCAGAAAAAAACTGTAGTTCTGTGGTCGCTAACTTCAGCTGATACCGATCCTCACGCCAAACCGCAAGCATTTGTGAACAATGTTCTTAAAGGCGCAAAACCTGGTGCCATTGTTTTAATGCACGATGGTGGCGGCGATCGCCAAAGAACCGTAAAGGCTTTGCCACAAATCATCACCGGACTTAAACAGCAAGGCTACCGATTCGTGACAATTCCCGAACTACTAAAAATAGGGCCATAAAGGGTGAGAATTAGACTCACCTTACTCTTTTGTTTATTCGCTCATGACAGAAGCGCAAGCTTGCGCCTCCTGCCAAAGTTTGTGTAACAAGAACTCAGCGCGTGAAGCAAAGCTGTCGCCGTTAGGCGAATTGCTCATCGTGGTGACAAACACACCCTCAGCATCCTCAGAACCATCTGATAGCCAAGAACCCCGCAGGGTGACTTCTAGATACTCAACATCGCAAGCACACAGAGCAATGATTTCGCTGTCATCTCGTTTCACCTCAGCCTTGAGCAAATCTACCCCTGGTAAATCAACAGGCAGCAAAAAGGAAGCAGTGCTAGGTTCAATGCACAGACTTTGCCCAACTCGCAGTGCCAAAATCACTCGCTGTGCCACCCATTCCTCTAGCGACTGAGTGAGACACTCTAAATAAAAGCTCCCTTCGGTATAAGTTAATTTCAGCATTCCTTATGCTCTCCTGTTATTCCAGGTTTGCTTGCACATTTATCCAGAACTGTTCGGCCAAAGAAATCGCCTGGTAGATTAATGCCTTTAGCGCTTTTTGCAGTTGCATACCAGCTTCAAATAGGGTACGGTCGTCTTTACGGGAGTTACATCTTTCACAAGCTGTGACTAAGTTATCCCAAGTGTGTGAGCCGCCTTTAAGCTCGCAAAACCACACGATCTAGTGTTAGATATTTGCTACTATTGCAATATTGGCAACTGTAATAGTCTTGCGGCAACACTTCCCGCCGATTGACTGGCGGAACTTTTCACATACGCTCACTAGAAGCAATTTTCAAGTGAATATGTTTTGGTACATCTATTAGTAAGCTAGGTGAGTGAACTTACCATCCGCTTTGCGTCAGGAAACCTAACGCTTCAGCCTTGTTTGTTATTAACAATACAATTGCTTGCTTGATATTAACCTGACATAATGGCAAGTAATTTTGCGAAAAAACCACCATAGATTGCTCTAACACTTGCATTAATTTCGCGCAGCATATCGAAGATGTCGTCACAGCTTCACTCCTTATAAAGAAACCCCCGCTTCTGGCTCAGGTGAAGCGGGGGTTAGAAATTGACCGAAATATTTTCTGGTCTTATATCGGTACAGTATTCCTTCGTCTGTACCTCCCGCTTCTTTCATATAGTTGTGGTTTTACATTCAGCGCGCCAATGTTGAGATATCTAAAATCATAATTACCCTCTGTGAGTTGCCGATGGATTTGGCTCCCATCGCCCATAAATAAATACTCCACTCCCGCAGCTGCTGATTCCCAACTGGCTCGGCAGTTGGTAGCAAGCAAAGAAGTAGAGATGGGGTAAATGGATATCACAGAAAATTTCACCTATTGAACATTCCTTTAAACATACTACACTTGTATTACTATCCTGTCCATACTTTAAGGAGAAAAAGTTATGCATACAATCGCTCGCACCCCAACCACTGACATGGAAGTTACCAGCATTCGCCTAGAGCGAGAACTCAAAGAGAAACTCAAAGAGATAGCAGGTAATCAAGGGTATCAAGCCCTGATCCGAGATATTCTCTGGAATTATGTTCAACAAAAATCAGGTGAGTGGAAACCCCGATTTTCACGAGCCGATATTCGAGCTAGTATAGCTGCCACTGCTCAGCAAGAAGAACGTTGTGTACTAACAGGTCAACTAATTCAACCCCAACAACCGATGTTGCTAGGACTGACAAGGAATGGCGATATGGTTCCTTTGAGTGTCGAGAGTCTGGCTGGATAGCCTTATATTCAAGTGAATGCAGCTCAGTTGCCCTGGTTAGTAACTGGGCTGTATTCATAATTTAGTGTTATTTATTTTGTTTTAAAATTAATTTCAAAAAAGTTATACTATAGTGCTTATATATGGAAAAAAAAGATTTATTCTTTTGGACATTGCAACAAAGAAATAGGGCATATTTGTGACAAACCCCCAGTTGCAGTAAAGGTTTGTTCCCTATCCCCTCATATCTCCATCATCCTATCTCCTTGCCTTACTGTGTAACGGCACTTGACAGATGAAAAACATCGGACTAATAAGCAAATGATTGTAGAGAATAAGGTTAGACAACAAGATCGCAGATAATTTGCTGCGCTACTCAGTCAGGTATCCACATTTTTACTGTAATTCTGCTGTAATAGTATTTAACGTTTAGCAAATCAAATAGAAGATTAGCTTGCTTTATAAAAATTAATGCCAAAAATAATACTAAATTTATAGAATTACCTCAGTAGTAGCACTGAAAAATTTTTGAACTTGCTGCCTCAATTACAGAAGAATTACGGTTTATGTATAGTTACAGACAGGGTATTCTAGGCCAAAGTTAGTAAATCAAGTCTGCATAAGCCACCCAAAGATGAGTTGGCTGAAGCACTTTAATGTATTTTGAATATTTTAATACCTATGTATAAATTGGTTTAATATACCAATATCTTGGTCATCCATATAAAAAAAGGCTACAACAGGTAAAAGCAAAGTCTTAATACAAAGATTTGTAATTCCTCAGGTGGAACAACACCACTAAAAGTGAAGAATATGCCAAGAAGTTGGGTGCAAAATAAATGGGGTCATTATCTAAGAGCGTGCCAGGAATGAAAAATCATTTATCACTGCCGCCACAGTGCCCGGATGACCTAGAGCGACTACAACCATACCCAGTCAAGCTGATGCAGCATCAGGAAGAACTAGCCCACCAGTTGGCACAAAAGATTAACCACATCATTGCCAATACGTCAGCAACGGCACTGATGCTGCAAGAGATTGCCCAATTGTTGGGAGTTGCCTCTCAAGTTGATTGCTGCCTAGTTACAGTTACGGATGAAGCATCAGTCGAACCAACTACTGCTAACTGGTGTTCTAATGAATATCTAGGAATGCCGCACCTTAACGAGATGTTCCCGATGGAACAGTTGCTAATGGACTGGCGAGTATTGCAATGTGGAGCTGAAACTTTAACTATTGAAGATATTTCAACGATTCAAAACAGTTTGGTAGTTGGATGTCAATACTTACCATTGCCGATCAAAGCTGTGTTAGCTATTCCTACCCGTTTCGCAGGAAAAAATAATGGCGTGATTAGTCTGATCAAGTTCCAACCCCATGACTGGAGTGAGTCAGAAAAACAACTCCTAAAAGCGGTGGAGTCGTCTTGCGCGATCGCTTTCTCTCAAGTGGCACAAGCACAGTTGATTGCTACTCAACAGCAGTATTTGCAAAAGACCAACCAACATCAAAGCTTGATCAAGCAATTGACAATACTCAGTCGTACTAACTTGGAGATCAATCAAATGCTCCAGTTGGCGATCGCTTCTACTGCCGAATCTCTACAAGCAGATCGGGGTTTGCTCATACTCCTGAAATATACAGATCCCCTATTTAGGATTCAATCCAAAAAACAAATTCCTAATGCCAAAGCTACTGTTGTTGGCGAATGGAATCGGGAATCACAAACTAGTACTACTAGTAGACCAGACAGCTTAGAGAAGTCATTTTCACTTGCAGATTGTGGTTTATGCCAGCGTGTGTTCACAGATTCTGGAAAACCAGTAATCATTAATGACTATACAGACTTACAGGATACATCGACAGTTGCACCCTTGTTTGCAGTTGAGGCATTGCCTGCGGTATTGTTAATGCCGTTAGAAAATCAAGGCAAAGTTTTAGGATTCCTAGTACTACAGCAAGCTGTTGCTCGCAGTTGGCAAGTAGCAGAATTAAATCTTGTGGAAATGGTCTGTGCCCAAGTGAGCAATGCCATAATTCAGTCACAGACATTGCGGCAGGTACAAACTGTGGTAGATGAGCGGACGGCAAAACTCAAAAGCAGTCTGGAACTCCAAGCAAAATTGCATGAAAGAACACGGCAATATGTAGAGCAGCTGCGGGAACTTAACGAACTCAAAGACGAGTTTCTGAGCAATATGAGCGATCGCCTGCGCTACCCGCTTACAAATATGCTGATGTCGATCAAAAATTTACGTCGGCCGGGAGTCACACCAGAGCGTCAGTCCACATACCTGAATATCCTAGAGCAAGAATGTACTAAAGAAATAAATTTAATTAATGACTTGTTGACACTACAAAAATTAGAGTCTCACCAAGAATCTCCTCAGTTTGAAATTATTGATTTAAATACTAAAATTCAGGAGTTAGGGTCATCCTTTGAGAGAAGACTGGTAGATAAAGGATTAAGCATAACCGTAGATTTACCACAGGAACCGTTAAAACTACAAACTGAACTAGAAAGTTTTGACCGCATCCTCCAAGAATTATTAAATAACGCATCTACATACTCGGAACGTGACAGTATCGTTCACTTGGAAGCCACTCACCAAGTTGAGCAACTTGCCGATCGAGTTATGATTAAAGTGACTAACACAGGACGTGGCATCTCAGAAGAAGAGGCGACCTACATTTTTGATAGGTTCCGTCGCGGTAGAGGAGGACGCTGGACACCTGGGACTGGCTTGGGACTTGCTTTAGTCAAGTCCTTAGTACAGCATCTCAACGGGTCAATTTCCGTTGAAAGTATTCCCATCTTAGATTCCCAACTGAGCAAAATTTGCTTCACTCTCACTCTGCCTCAATTTTCTGACGAAAGTAAACCATAATTGGCGAAAGTGACTGAACAATACAACACCACAGAGGATCTCGATCTCATCGCCGCTGGTGAGGACACAAACCTAGAAGACAATTTGGCTGCTAATGTAAATAATTTGCCATCTGTAGCAGTTGAAATTGAGAAAATAGCAGAGCGACAGCGGCAAATTACTGCTAAGGTGCAAATTCCCCAACCAGTTGAACCAATCTGGAGGGTGCTTACAGATTATGAAGCCTTAGCTGACTTTATACCCAACCTAGCCAAAAGTCGTCTGCTTGAACATCCTAAAGGTGGTATTCGACTCGAACAAATCGGTTCTCAGCGCTTACTCAATTTCAACTTTTGTGCGCGTGTGGTTTTGGATTTGGTAGAAAATTTCCCCAAAGAAATTAATTTCCAGATGGTAGAGGGAGATTTTAAAGGCTTTTCTGGTAGCTGGTATCTAGAGCCTTATTTCCTCGGTGAGTGTATCGGAACTAATCTCTGCTATACCATCCAAATCTGGCCGAAACTCACCATGCCAGTGACAATTATTGAACGTCGCCTCAGCAAAGATTTGCGTTTAAATCTTTTAGCTATTCACCAACGTGTTGAGCAATTAGCTAATCAAAATTCCTAATGTTTATCTGCCTTTGCTTCAAAAATCTTCTTGAGGTGAAGGCTAAGTTCTCATAAACAAATATTACTCTGCTTTTTGATTTATTTTTCATTTTTTAAGTACCCCCAGGGGAATTCGAATCCCCGTTACCTCCGTGAAAGGGAGGTGTCCTAGGCCTCTAGACGATGGGGGCATCAGACTCAGACCTTATATAAGTTAACGAATTTTCCCGCTGATGTCAACAGCTTTTGCCAAGAAAGTTTGAGTGGAAGTTCAACACGTTGTTGATAAAAGCGATCGCCATCAGAATCAAATAAGCTCTCGTCTTTGAACTGAAACTGTGGGGGCACAGCGAAAGACATACATAGTAACCCTAAATTATTTGTGAAATCTTGCGTATGGACTGTTTGTTGAACACCAGTTGATACCCTTGCGGAAAACCGCGCAGAGTGCGTCTACAAGTTGCCAAAGCTGCCCATAGAGTACCTTGGAAATCAACTTAACACAGTATCTTGCCAAAGCACTAACTCCTGTTGATTGTCAGCACTTCTTTTTTGATAACTGACATAGGACTGCTATCTCTTTGACTATGATTTTTAGATAATTGCAAACTCAAATATACTTCGCTATCTTGGGTTGATACCACGTATCTAAAAGAGTGCTTTTAATTTCTACCTAGACACCGCTATTTCTTCCAAGCTAGCAAAATTGAGTATTATAAATAACTAAGTATGAAAAAAAGTTTGAATTTAGCAAAGACAAAGGGTGTGATGTTGTACCCTTTAGAGGTAATATTTACTCTTCTTTACAAAAGATTTTGAAATATATCGCTCAAAATCTACAACATGGAAGCATCTTTTGAAATCACCCTACAAATGGCGGTCGCTGTTTTTGCAGGGATTAGCGCCCAAGTGCTGGCTGCATACTTGCGCGTACCTAGTATTGTGTTGTTGCTGCTAATAGGCATTCTGCTTGGCTCTGATGGCATTGGGTTTTTGCACCCCCACTTGCTAGGCACAGGACTAGAGGTCATTGTTGCTCTAGCGACGGCAATAATTTTATTTGAAGGCGGACTCAACTTGGATCTGCGAGAGTTGGGTAGAGTTTCTGTTAGCCTGCAATTACTCGTCACCTTGGGAACGCTAATCACACTGCTTGGCGGTAGCATGGCAGCTCACTGGTTGGGTGAATTTCCTTGGAATATAGCTTTTCTCTATGCTTCTATAGTTGTGGTGACAGGGCCAACTGTGGTCAGTCCTCTGCTTAAACAAATCAATGTGGATCGACAAGTGGCAACGCTTTTGGAAGGGGAAGGGGTTTTAATCGATCCAGTGGGAGCTATCCTTGCCTTCGTTGTTCTTGACACCATTATGAATGGCGATACCGATCCCATTAACGCCATTATCGGGTTACTTATGCGTTTGGGAATTGGTGGAGCAATTGGTGGAATAGGCGGCTATTTGATGAGCTTGATTTTCAAACGCGCTCATTTTCTGTCATTCGAGTTAAAAAACTTAGTGGTGCTGGCAATACTTTGGGGTTTGTTTTGTTGGGCGCAAACGATCCGCAGTGAATCGGGTGTGATGACAACAGTAGTTGCAGGAGCGGTATTTGCCAATTCCTCCGTGCCAGAAGAACGCCTATTGCGAAGCTTTAAAGGTCAGTTAACAATTCTCAGCGTTTCTGTACTATTCATCCTGCTAGCAGCGGACTTATCAATCGCTAGTGTGTTTGCCTTGGGTTGGGGCAGTTTATTTACCGTTTTAGTACTGATGTTTGTCGTTCGCCCGATTAACATCCTATTGTGTACCTGGAACAGCGATCTCAATTGGCGACAAAAATTGTTTTTAAGCTGGGTTGCTCCTAGAGGAATTGTTTCTGCCTCTGTTGCTTCTTTATTTGCAATTTTACTCACACAGCGAGGCATTAACGGTGGTGATGCCATCAAGGCTTTAGTCTTTTTGACGATTATCATGACAGTTGTCTGTCAAGGGTTAACAGCTGGCTGGGTTGCTAACTGGCTACAAATCACTTCTAAAGAAGCTACTGGAGCAGTAATTGTAGGTTGTAATCCCTTGAGTCTGTTAATTGCCCGATTCTTTCAAGAACGGGGAGAAAACGTCGTCATGATTGATACTGACCCAGAATGTTTTTCTCAAGCAGAAGCTCAAAATCTGCGGGTGATATCCAGCAGTGCCCTTGATGCTGCTGTTTTGGAAGAAGCGGGGCTTGCTTCTATGGGTACTTTTTTGGCGATGACGAGTAATGGTGAGGTAAATTTTGTCTTAGCTCAACGGGCTGCTGAGGAATTTCATCCGCCGCGTGTCTTAGCGGTTTTTCCTCGCGATCCACAAGCGGCTGTAGGTTCAAATAATAAGGTTAATCAAGCTTTTGCTACAGATTTAGCAATTAAGACTTGGAACGAGTACCTCAATGATGGGCGGGTCAAGTTAGGCACAACCACACTGGATGAAGTTGAATTTTCTAATCAAATAGATCGTATCCAGGAAAAGATTCGGGCTGGGGTGCTAGCACCTTTGTTGCTAGAACGAGAAGAACGCTTACAAATAATGCCAGCAAACCAAGAGTGGGAAGTAGGCGATCGGATTATCTACTTACTATATGACCCCAGACCTAACCTTTTAAAACGTTTATCTGGCGCTAGCCAGTCTACTCCTTTGTCTCTAGAAAGGTTACCAGAATTGGAAGAAGTGCCTCTAGCCAAGTTGGCTCAACTTTCCGTTAGTGATGTTCCTGGTGGGTGAGGAAGAGGGCAAAGAAAGAAGGGGGAAAATTATTAAATCCTCACTCTTGTAGAGACGCGATTAATCACGTCTCTACTCAGCACTCAGAACTTTTTTGGGCGCTTCTTGATACATTTCTTTTTCCTGCCACAGTAATGCTGATAAATGCACTACAGCCAAAAGAATGGCAGCAATGGAAATCAGGTAGTTGTGTATGCTGTACATGTGTTGGACAGTAACGCTGCTGATTGCTCCACCGCCTGTTAAGATGTCTCGCAGTTGGGAACCAATCAAAGGAATTGCTTCAATATTTCCTAGCTCAATGTTAAAACGCCAGTATCCTTCTTGATCCCAAGATAAAATCATCGCTGTCCAATCTAGGGCGATCGCATTTAGGGTAAATAAAATCCCGCTCACCCAAGCAATCAGCCAACTCTTGCGAAATTGCCGACTTAAAAACATTGCCACAATCTGAATGAGGGCGATCGCAATTACTGCGTTACCAGCAATATCGTGCGCTCTGTGGAACAGCCACCCATAAGTTACCTCTGTATCAATCATTCTCAATGAATGATAAGCGCCACCTGCTGTTGGTTCGTAGTAAAAAGACAGTAAAACTCCGGTAGAGACATAAATTAAAGACAAGGTAAGAATCACGACTGAGAGTACAGTCGTTAGTCGCCGCAAAATCCTATCGAACTCGGTGCTTTGCATGGCTGACTCCTCTTAAATTTTTTTAGCTAATCATGTATTTTTATTACAATTTTAACTAAGAAAAATTAAGTTTTTTATTTTTATATAAAAATAAAGTTTTTTAAAGTAAATATTGCGCCCAAGTTTTTAATGGTTCTGGTGAGCCATACCAAGTCCCAGGACTTCTGGGAGAGTGCCTGACACCTTCAATCACAATGTTTTCAGCACCTTCTAAATGAGCAGCGGCAATGGGTGTGATGCCATCTCCCCAAGTGTTACCAGTGCCACAGGTTAATTGATAACTGCTGTAAGCTAACCAGCTACCGCGCCGCCTTTCTCCAAAGATGGTTTTCCCAGCAACACAAACGTAACGGACATTTTGGTAAAAAGCTCCAGGGTAATTATTGTTAACAAAATCTAGAGTTGAGCGCGTCCAGCGTTCTTGGCTGATATGGGGTGTACCTAGAGCGATCAGAGTAGCAACAAAGGGGTGAGCTTTCCAGAGGGATGGTTTTAGTTCACCACGTGCTAAATAAGGTTTTTCTCCCAGGTAAATACGGGAAATCCAGCCTCCTGCTGAGTGACCAATCAAGTTGATTTGAGCAGCGTTACATTCTTGTAATATCTGTTTGACTGTGCGATCGAGTTTCCACAAAATTGGTGTTACTGGTCTTCCACCGAGAGTAGGTATCCAGTCACGCCGTCGCAGCGGTACTGTAATCGTAGGAAACCCCAACTCTTTGAGAGATTGTTCTAATTGGCGATAGGCGATCGCACTTTCTAAATATCCAGGTAAAATAACGGTGGGTAATGGCATTTTTGGGGTTGAGGACTGAGTATTGGGAATTTAAAAATTAAAAGGTAAAAATAAAATATTTTTTTACTTTTGAGGTGTTAGTTCCGCATCTTAAGAAAAGAGCAAAGTTAGCTACAGTTTGCAGCTGGGGTGGTGTGGTACTCTGAACTCAAAGTCCTTTATGTATTACGAAAGTCTGGAAATATATTACAAAACCCTAAGTGACTGAAAAGTAGTTGATTACTCAAACAAATAACTTGAGTAGGCGTAGTCTATGTCTTGAGACTGACGCGATCGCTATAACTAACAACTACTCTAGGTTTCAGTTTTTGTTGTGCATCTCCTCATAAAAATTAAAAGCGATCGTTTCCAGGAGCTACATCAGCAAATGCAATTCAAAAGTGCAATACTGCCTTATTAAAATAAAAACTTCAAAAAAATACAATGTTGCCGTTTTGAGTGCCAGCACAGGAAGTTATTATTTTTAAGAGGGCGCAACTATTGCAACAAAGATAAATTCCCTTGTGTTAACTGCAATTGAGCCGAGTGAACGATAACAGCTATGTCTTACGTCTCCTTGTTAAAAAATATACCAGAAGTCTTAAGCCAGCCAACTGGGATAGCAGCTATAGCATCTCTTGGTATCCACGGTGCTATTGCGTTGATTGTGCCATTGATGCCTGTAGATTCTAGCAAACCTAAAGAATCAGCATCAGCAAAATCGGTAGGAATTTTGGAATTAAGCCAAGCTGACCAAAACCGTCTGCCGCAAACTCCAGTTAGCAACCAAGTTGCTCTGCAACCGCAACTACCGCAACAACTACAACTACCTCAACAGCTGCAACTACCGCAACAATCTCAACTACCTCTACAACAGCCAGTTCCTCCTAATCTGGATGCCCAATCAATTGTATTGCCTCCGTCACCACCTGCGTATACGCAACTGATCCCGCCACCAATTGCCACAACACCTAATAACTATCGTATTTATTCCTCATCCAAAGGACAGTCTTTGCAGCGAGTTCCCAAAGATGATTTCGGATTTGATACGTCTGGTTTCAATGCTGCGAATAAAAAATTCACTGCGCCAATTCCTAATTTTAGTCAAAAGGAAATAGCATTAGGAGAATCCAAACCCCTGCCTGTAGATTCATTGCCGAAGGTATCTCCGGCTACAATACCCAATGATTTGCTGAATGCCCAGTCTCCCAGCCCTTCTGTTACTCCACCGATGACAACGGCAAGCAGTAACATTACTCCACAAACAGCGCAATCCGGGAATGGTGCATCCAAAGTTGCTCAAAACCAGCCACAAGTAGCCCCTATTGGACAAATTCCCAAGGCTGGAGATAACTTGATCCTGGCAAGTGAAAATATTAATAGGCAGTCTGGAATTACATCTAGGATACCTAATTCGCCTACTAAAGGAACAGAACAGGCGATCGTCGCACAGGTAACCTCTTACGAAAACCTGAGAAAAGCAGTCCAGCGAGAGTACCCCAACTCGCAAGAAAAAGCAGTTATCCGTGACACAATCTCTACAAATAAACCAGGTATTGAAGGTACGGTCTTGGGTTATTTAGTAGTAGATCCCGAAGGTAAAGTCTTAGATATCAAGTTTCAGGACAAGTCAGTTACCCCTGACTTACAACTAAAGGCGAGAGAATATTTCAATACCAAGGCTCCCAAGGGAGATAAGCAGACTAACCGTTATCCATTTAGCCTGCGTTTCCAAAACTATGGTAATAACTCTGCTGGAACTACTCAAGAGCAAACGCCAGCTGTAGTGATTCCTAAACCGTTGTCTACGCCAGTTACTGGAAATCAGCCAACGCCAGCACCAGCAGCTAGTGTTAAACCATTACCAACACTGCGAATTAGAAACGAGCAGCCAGTACCTGCGCCGACAAGCAATGCTAAACCACTGTCTACACCAACAGCTAATAGCACTCAGCTGTCGCCCTCTGTGGAATCTAGTCAAAAACTAATACGAAAGTTGAACGAAGTGAGGCAACAAAGACAAGACTCTACTAATCCAGAAAAATAAAAGCCGTTTTGAGGTTTCCCTAAGAGCTGCCGTCCCGCCACCAACATAAAAGTATAGTGAGGGATTTCGGTACTTGTGACGCTCGTTCGCTCTTAGCGTCTCCCCTTGGGAGAGAACTCGCTAACGCTGCACTAATGCTCTTAGCGTCGCCCTTTGGACGAGTACTCGCTAATGCCCTAGGCATCGATTCTTGGGCGAAGACTCTAGTTAAAACTATAGCGATTCTCAGTCGAGTGCAATATGCATTTTATTTAGGAGTCAGAAGCCAGGAATCCAGGAGTTAGGATAATTATATATTCTGGCTCCTGACTCTTGGGTCTTGTAAGTTGGCAATATTTCATTCATCTGAGAATTGCTATACAAGCTTAAGTTTTGAATGATGCCCAGATTTTGAATGTTTAAATCCAAAATTTAAAATTCGGTTACCGAAATTACCAGCCTTGTTCCGCTTTTTGGAAAACGTAAGCAGCTACCTCCAAAATTTCCTGAGCGCTCAACTTGCTTTTGAAGGCAGGCATAGCATTTTTGCCGTTCTGTACTTGGTGAATAATTGCCTGAATCGCGTCTCGATTGTAGTTTTCCAAGTACTTTAACAATGCTTCCTTTTTCAAGGTTTTCTGAGAAATGAGGATGTTACCACCACCTATATGGCAAGCAGCACAGTTATCGTTAAAAATTTTGGCAGCGTTGGGTGCTTCGGCAGCTAGTACTGGATGAATAGATGTAAGTCTGAATAGAGCGATCGCCAGCAATAATATTTTTAATAAAATTATTCTCAAGATATTCTCCTCGCCAGAAGCCTCCAGCAACTAAAAAACCATCTCCAGCAACCTATTCTAGGGTTCATACAAAGAAGCCTCAGAATAGTTATATCTAAAGTTGCCAGTTGCTATTTGTACTCTACTCCATAAGGTTTTATTTTCTAGAGAGTATAAACGCTATTCATTCCTGATGTAGTAAAATTTGAACAAAAATTAGCGGTGACGAGCTAATAACCTCCATCGCCTGTGGCGTTGAGCATTTTCGGCGGAAATAGGACTCGTCACCGCCATTTATCTGTCTAATTTATAGGACACTCTAGGAATGTGGCATGTTGGTTTTTACCAATTTTGCTAAGGAAGTGGGAAAATTATCTTGTCTCAACAGCGCTGATTCTAGCCTTCGACAGTGATTTTACCAGCCATACCAGCACCACGGTGGGGTTCGCAATAGAAGGTGTATTCACCAGCAGGTGCGTCTGCGGGGAAAGTGGTTTTTAGCTTTTGACCAGGACTCATTAACAAACTCTTATGAGACAGAGATTTTGCTAAATCAGCGCTTTTAGCTGGGTTTTTGGCAGCGTCAAACACAACATTATGGGGAGGAACTTTGTTATTCACCCATTCAATTGTGTCGCCTGGTTTAATTGTCAACTTTGCTGGTTCAAATGCCAGTTGTCCTTTATCACTACCCAGTTTCACTTGGTATGTTTCAGCCATAGCGCTGGGAGTAAAAACAGCGAAGCTGCTAACAACTAAAAGGATTGTTAACATAGCTAGACTAAACCGTTTCCAACTTGCCGCAATTAATTTCATGACTCTCTCCTAACAATAGTTTTTATTTTCCTTATTTCATTTTAAATAAAATCAACCGCTAAATATGACAATCTGTCGTAGATAGAATTTTTTTTTACAATGGGGAAAAATCCATAGCAAAAAGTTGTACAAATAGCAATAACTACTAGATTTGGATTACACCAAAAAGTTTCAGGGAAAAAAGAAGGTAAACAGTCAAAATCAGAAATTTTTATTTTTTCTTTAGAAATACTCCCTTGCTTTTCAAAAACTTTCTGTACCCCAACCTGGAGATTTTTGTGCTGCTGTGAGAACGAAAGCAGCTAAACTTTCTATTTGCTGTTGCGATAGTAGACTTGGAGGTAACTGACGGCACCAATAGGTTTCTTGACTACCATCGTAGGTCATAGGTTGGCGCATGAAGGTAACTAAAGCATTAATGCGATCGCGTGGAGGATTAGCTTCTTGAAGCTTTAGAAGCGACAGAGATACTTGTGGATCTGGCAACGTTGCACCGCCCACATGACAATTAATGCAGTTATTTTCAAAAAGTTGCTTGCCTATAGACAATTCTTGCGGTGAAAACAAACGCATGTTACCTTGTTCATCCATTTCCAGAGCTATTGGCTCTGTAACATGTAAGTATCTAGCTATGTAAAAATCAATCTTGTTAGCAGCTTGGGCTGGCAAGGTGCTGCTGTAATAGACCACAAAAACAACGATTAAAATCAGTAAACGGGTAAATAACCGACACAGCATCAGAAGCTTGTGAGTGTATTGTGAGCGAATACGTATTAGTAACTGAGGTATGGGAAATTCAGGGTTCTCCCTTTGGGGATTAGGAGTAATGGGGGTCGGGGACTGAGTACTGGGGAAGAGTTTTCCCAATAACCGATACCCAATCGCCAATACCCAATCCCCAATGATTCAGCACTAAGTTGGGTATTTAGTAATAAATTTTACCGCCTCCCCATTGTTGACCAACAACTTTTGGTTGCAGGAGAATATGACCGGCGATCGCTTTCAAGTCCTCGTCGGTCAGATTTCGCATTTCTGTGAAAATATCTGCGCTCTTGGTGCTGGGATGAATTTCTGAAATCTCTTCTTCTCCGTCATAGGTAGTGGGATTTTTCATGTAGTCCACCAAGCCTTCAAGGTTGTTACGGTTGGGTGTTGCCAGTGCCAGCGCTTCTGGTTCAAGTCCCACGTTTTGGTTTGTCTTAGTAACGCCCCCAACATGACATTGGGCACAAGCGTATTGAAATAAACGTTTGCCTTCTTTAACTTCTTTTAGGCTGAGTACAACGGTATCACCATCATCATTTAATGGCACTGTTCTGGTAGCTTTGTCCAGTTCCACCGCTGTCGCACTACCGACAATCATCTGAAACGTCAGCAAAATAGTAGCTACAACAACGCCAATTAGTCTTCTAAACATGTTTCCCCTTAAAGATTTTGACGCTCAACACAGCTAAAAAAGCGATGCTCAATCTCCCGTGTCGCTAGTCGTTAGCGATTAGCTAAAGCCTAAAATAGCCCTTTAGGTGACATCGGTATCACCCACCGAGTCGCTAGTACCTTTTGGGTGTATTTCAGACAATATTTGCGAAATAATTGCCTTTGCATCCTCTAACGCCAAACGGGTCTTTTGGTGTTTATAGGCAATTCCCAGTTGGTTGCACAGAGAAAACACTTTTTCTACAGGAAGACTGTAGTCTGCTGCTATCTCTGCGATCGATAGGTCTGCAAAACCCATAATGTTTTGTTAACTGACAGATAGAGATTGAGTCGCTGTAATACCAATATCATGTTAAGAGCGCAATTTGTCGCCCAAAATACGGTTTGGGATCGGGGGAGGGAGTGAAGAGTAGAGGAGTAGAGGGAGACGCGGGGACGCGGGGACGTGGGGACAAGGAAGACAAGGAAGATAATTCTTCACTTCTGCCTCCTGCCTCCTGCCTTCTAACAACTGACAACTGACTACTAACCTTTCCCCCCTGTAAATGTGGCGCTTTGAATGAAGTAGCGGTTGAAAAAGGCATAAATTCCTAAAGCTGGCAGGGTGAATATCATGGAAGCTGCCATAATGTAATTCCAATAGCTGATATATTGCCCTTTGAAGGTGTTCAGCCCTAGAGGTAGGGTAAACATTTCTGGTTCAAACAGAATAACTACAGGTAGCAAGAAATTATTCCAACTTCCCATGAACACGAAAACAGCTTGTGCTGCCAGTGCTGGTGTTGCTAGCGGCAAAACAATATGACGGAAAATCTCAAAGGTATTTAAGCCATCAAGTTGAGCAGCTTCCTCTAGTTCCCTAGGGAAATTGACGAAAAACTGCCGCATCATGAAGATGAAAGTAGCATTGACCATACTAGGGACAATCATGCCCTGGTAAGAATTCAGCCAGCCGATCGCTTTCAAAATCAAAAATGTGGGAATAAGTGTGATTTGTGCTGGGACTGCTAGCACTGCCAAAATCAAGAAGAACCAGAAGCGTTTGCCCACAAAGCGCAGTCTCGCCAAGGCGTAACCAGCCATTGAGTTGAACGCCAAGTTTAACAACGTCACACTGACAGCAATTACTATACTATTGAGCAGCCAGCGCCAAAACAGGGGTTCTTGCAGAAAGATTTGCTTGTAATTATCCAGGGTAAAATTCTTGGGTAAAAAGTTGGGTTCGCCGTTAACAATCTCTGATAGCGGCTTAAATGATGCCGATAGTGCCCACAAGAAAGGAATTAGGGTGATGAGGGCATATACAGTCAGTAAGACGTATAACAGTATTTTGAGCCAGGAAAAGCGAGAAATGTTAATCAAGTCCTTTCCCCTCCAAAAAATCGCTGCTGAATCAAAGTGATGGTTATGATTACCGCTGCCAGCAAAAAGGCGATCGCTGCGGCATAACCCATCTGTAAATTGCGAAATACAGCCTGATAAATAAGTAGCACCACCGTCAGAGTAGCGTTATTGGGGCCGCCAGTACCACCAGAGAAGATATAAGACTGATCGAACAATTGAAACGTACCAATTACCCCGATTGCCACCACAAAGAAAGTTACAGGTTTGAGTATGGGAATAGTAATGTAGATAAACTTTTGCCATTCATTTGCCCCATCAAGTTCTGCCGCCTCGTAAAGTTTTTGGGGAATATCCTGCAACGCCGCTAGGTAAATTACCATGTAAAATGGCGCAGTTGACCAAATATTCATAATCATGATGCCTTTGAGGGCAACTGCTGGATCGCCTAACCAGTTATAGGTAGGCAGTCCCACAAAAGCGAGAAAATCGTTTAATAGCCCATCAGTGTTATAAATCCACATGAAAATGAGTGTCAGCACTGCCGAAGAAGTAACTGTCGGCAAAAAGTAAAGGATTCGCCACCAGTTTTTGCCACGAATGCCAGCATTCAAGGTTACAGCCAGAATTAAAGCCAGTACAGTTTGAGTTGGAACTACAATTGCTACATATTCTGCTGTGTTTTTCAAAGCAATCCAAACGCGATCGTCCTTAACTAATTGCGTGAAATTGCGAAAGCCAATGAACTCGTACTCAATACCGCCCAAAAGTTTAACTTTTTGTAGGGAAAGAAAAATGGCATAGAGAATGGGCAACACCACAAAAGTTCCCACAACCAGAATGGTGGGAGTCATGAATAAGTATCCAGCCAGATTTTCTGTGATATTCCAACTGCGGTTTCTGCGCCGCCTGTTCATTTCAAACACAACTGAACCTCCGCTTACATCCCGCACAACTCGGATGTAGCGTTGAGTCGTGCACGATCATTTATCGTACCCTAGAAGGAAAATATTGAATCTCATCGGGAAAGCGATCGCTTGTGTAAGTTAGCTGCATGTGTGACTTAGGGAACTATATATTTGGTTTCCTTGGGATACTAATTGACTCGACTAAAGCGATAGGATACAAAATGTCATATACAACCTACTTACGTTCAATCAAAAACGAACTTCAAAGAACTGGTAAAACCAAAAGAAGCCTACGAGTCAAAACTATCATGGAACAGTTTGGCTACCAGCGTAGAAGTCAATCTTTTATAGATGATTTTAATACTGCTCTTGAACAAGTGGGGCTTTGTGCAGATCCAGTATTTGATTTATATATTCCCTTAGATACTAAGATAGCTATTTCTATTAAAGGAGTAAATCAAGTAGCTGAATCGGAATTAATTGCAGCAAAACCACGAGAGACTATTTCAGTTAAACATGATTTTTTCTACTACTTGTTTGATTTTGGTTCTGACCAAGAATATGAAAGATTTCAAGCATGTTTAGACTCTAACCAGCCAATAGGTATTTTTCTAATTCCCCAAGTAGAAGACTTCTTTTCTGATATTGCTGTCAAAATCTTCAATTATGAGTTAATTAGAAAATCTCAGTATGGAGGCAGTAACACTATACCCAAAGCCTCCAACCGAAAACTTGCAACACATCTTGTCTCAGACCGAGACTGTGAAGATGAAAAAGAAAATTCTATCTCCGATGCTAGTATTTTTCAGTTTTATCGCTCAACTATGACTAGCATTATACTTGGTAACACTGGTTTAGAATTGCTGGATTCTGAAAAATTTGATGAGCAGTTTGAACAGATATCTTTACATGCTAATAAATATAGTAATGAACAAGTTTTTATTTTATTTCATTGCCCATCAGTCACAGAAATTCAAGCTCATCAACAAGAAGATACTTTAGGATATTTGGTAGATAGAATTGCGAGTAAAATTCCTTTCACTTTTACTCTCAGGTGTAAATATCCAAATGAAGCTGCTGTTGACCATAAAGAAGAAATATATGCCCATTTTCGCCTCCTACTGGAACTTCCATCTTATGACATTGAAGAGGATGATGCATCTTTGCAGAATTACTTTCTAGAATTACAAAAAGCTCAAATACAGACTGAATCACAGTTATTGTTGAGAATGAAACCTGAACATTTTGAGATTTTGAAGTGGCAACAAGAAAGCAAAGAATATATTTATCTCAAGTATTTTGCTATCAAAACTTTGGAAAGCTTAGGTTATGAGTTATCTAATATAAGCTGTGAAGTGGAGCTGAGTTCTAGAGATGAGGAAACAATAGATGAAGATACGTCAGATGATGAAGAATATCAAAGTGAAATTATAGAAGTATATGTAAAAAATCAGGTAGTTGTTGAGATAGAAACTCTCCAATATCAAGAATTTCAGGATAATAATCTGTTTTTAGATACAATTAAAAGAATTCTCAGAAAATCAAAGGTCTGGCCTAATAAACTAGAGAATGTTTGGTTGGTAATTCCTGGCTTTGAAATAGCACGCAACTATTACCAACTTAAAAAAGCTAAGGAAATATTAGAATATAAGCTTTCTAGATATTATGGCGATCGCTTTCAAATTTTAGTCATGGCTCCTGATTATGAAAAACATCAACTAGTTCCAGTATCTTTTGACTCTATTGACTACCCATCTTTTGAATATACGGCTAAACAACCTAGTTTAGTACAAGCACATCCCATTAGTAACCGTATCAGAGAAGTTAAGCTTAACTTTAACCAAGTTAAAGGTCTAAATGAAGAGAAAGAAAAATTAAGCAAACTCCTAAAGCTACAATCTAAGGGATATAAAGGCTATATTGGGGGAATTCTCTTTTATGGTTTGCCTGGATGCGGTAAAACTTTCCTGGCAAATGCCTTCGCTAATGAGTCTGGGAGATATTTTTTTAAGTTTTCTCCTGCTGATATTGTTAGTGTTTGGATAGGCCAAAGTCAAAAAAATATTCGAGATATTTTTGCTCAAGCTAAGAAAAAAGCTCCTTCACTTTTATTTATCGATGAGTTAGACAGTATTGGCTTTAATCGTAATGAAGACAACGCACATACGGATCAAAAAGCAACCATTAACCAATTACTGATAGAACTGAATAATCTCCAAAATAGTGATGTAATTGTAATTGCTGCAACTAACTATCTAAGTGGTATTGATAGTGCTTTAAAACGTTCTGGCAGATTAGATTGGAAGATTCCTATCTTTCCACCAGACCAAGCAGAAAGAATAGATTTGTTCAAACACTACTTGTCACAGATTGAGATTAATCAGCTAGTTAACTTTGAAATTCTCGCAGAAAAAAGCGCAAGATTTACATCATCAGATATTGAGTTGATTTGTCGGGAAGTCAGAAATGCCATCATTCTAGAAGAGATAAGTTCATCTTTGACAACTTCAGATGTCATCACCTACATTAATAATCTGCAAGATGGTGGCTTAAGTCTCAATCAAGAGCAAGTCAAGGAATTTTTGGATGAATGTAAGCAATTGAGTGTAAAAAATCCCAAGTTGGAAACTCTTAAATTAGAATGGGGATTAGATTAGCAATAGCTTAATAAAAATGGCGATCGCTTATTTTATTAGCGTTAACAATCTGCTATGAACGTTAATTTAACGCCCTAGTAATTATAGCTGTGACCAACAATTTGAAGCGAAATTTTTATCTTCGCAAACTGCTGCTAATAAGTATAGGAATACTGGCGATCGCCTACATTTCGACTTGTGTATTTTTATTTTTTCGCCAGCGTTATATTATCTTTCGCCCGACTCCACAAATTTTAACGCTACCGAGTTCGGCTGACTTTCTTCTTCCCTACAAAGATGTGCGTTTACCTATTGCTAGTAGCGAATATATACATGGCTGGTGGATTCCAGCACCATCTCCTCAAGAGAAAATTTCTGTTATCCCAAATGAGCCTATAAGAATTATAAAATCGCCTAAAACCTTTTTGTATTTTTGCGGTGCTGCTGGTAACAAAGGTTATTACAATCATGTAGCCAGACTTAAGGGAATGCGGCAATTAGGGTTTTCTGTATTAGTAATCGACTACCGAGGTTTTGGCAGTAGCAAAGGGGGATATCCAAGTGAATCTCAGCTTTATCAAGATAGCCAAATAGCCTGGAATTTTTTAGTAAAAGTACGACAAATTCCTCCCAAGCAAATTATTATTTACGGAGAGTCTCTTGGAGGAGCAGTTGCTATAGATTTGGCAATAAAACATCCAGAAGCCAGCGGATTAATTGTGCAAAGCTCATTTACATCAATGGCTGAGGAAGTCAAACATAGAAATTGGTTATGGATGTTTCCCGTCGATTTGCTGCTGACACAAAAATTTGATTCTATCTCTAAAGTTCGCTCTTTACGTATTCCTGTTCTGTTTATTCATGGAACTGCTGACAGCGTTGTGCCATCTTATATGAGTCAGCAATTGTACAATGCTGCTCCTGAACCTAAACAAATTTTGTTGATTCCAGGAGCAGAACATTTCCGTATTTATCAGCCTGGAAGTAACTCATACTTGCAAGCAATTCAAAAGTTTATAGATAAGATATAGCTTTTGCAATGTCTGTCAGCATTGCTGCTTTAATCACTCCATAGTTTTAATTTGCCGATTAGCCGCATTCTGCGATCGCACCATCGCCTGTTTTAATGGTTGTTGCCCCAGCAAAGCGCTAATAAATTGGTTATCAAAGTTGTTGACAATTGCCCCCGGATACTTACCAACCTGCCACGGTGTAGCGTAATCAACTCCAGCTACCAATGGCGACCTGAGAGGGTCTTGGTCATAACCTAATTTCTGGGCTACCGATTTACGTGTTGGCAATGCAAAGCCTGTTCCCGTCCATTTTTGCATCCCTTGTTTACCTGTAAGATAGGAAATTAATTCCCAGGCTTGGGCTTTGTGCTGTGCCTGTTTGTTCATCACGTAGGCTACGGTATACACCATCGTACCTTTTTTACCATTAATGGTGGGTACTTCGGCTGTAGCAAACTCTAGTTGAGGGAAAGTTTCAGTTAAGTAAGGAATTGCCCAGTTGCCTTCAATTACCATTGCCACCTTACTCTGACCAAACATTTCATTACCAGAATTTGTCCCAACATCAGATTTTAGGGCAGAGGAGCGGTCTTTTCGATACTGGTCTACCACTAACTGCAATCCCTGCAAACCTGCCTCACTAGCAAAGGTCGCGTAACCATTTTGGTCAACGACTTGCCCATTAAAGGCTTTAATTTTGTATGCCTGACGTGCCAACTCTGGGGTAACTCCGAAACCGTATCTGTTAAGTTTACCTGTCAACTGCTTGGAGTAGGAGCGCAATTCATCCCAAGTCTTTGGGGGATTACTCAAGCCAGCAGCGGCGAAGGCTTTTTTGTTATAAAACAAAACGAGGGTAGAATAATCTTTGGGAAGACCATAAATTTGGTTCTGGTATTTGAAGCTGTTAAGTAAAGTCTCCTCAAAATCTGCTAAATCAAATTCGGGGGTGATATAACTATTTAGCGGTTCCAGGACATTCTGGCTCATCAAAAAAGGAGCCTCTAGGGCATCTAAATAGAAAACATCAGGTGCTGCTTCCCCAACCAAGCGGGTTTTGAGTACATCCATGTATTGGTCAGAAATCACCTCATATTTGACTTTGATAGTTGGATGTTCTGCTTCAAAGTCTTGCAATACTTGTTTTAATAGTTTTTGCTCAACAGGATTGCCTCCCCATCCACTGAGTTTGATAGTAACTGCCGTGGGACTTGACAATTTACTTGACATTTGTAGACTGTGAACAGTAATCAAAGCGATCGCGATCGCTATTATCAGTCCCCAAAATTTCAACCAGCTTTTTTTGCTCACAACTAGATAAAAGTCTCTTTAATTTCACTTATATCTTCTGCAACTGCGGGCTGATATTTTAGTCTTCTGAATTTTTGTTAAGAAATGCAAGATAAAATAACAAAAAGTTATCACCAAAGCTTATGAAGACATACTAAGTATTTCAACCAATAGTTTTTAGCTAAGTACTTTTTAATTCAATTGTAGTTTGCGAAAAAGTTAAGGATTGTCAGTGGTTCTGCTCCCCTGACCCCTCTGCTCCTCCGCCCCCTCCGCCCCCCGCATTTATGGATTCTGCTCAAATTGAAACAGCTTCACCTCTGACTCTGGAAATTCCCCAGATTGTCTTACCACCAAAAGCACTTCCCACTTCAAGACCCAGTACCCGAATTTCCAAGCAGGCGATTCGCACTAGTTTAAAAGCTTCTACAGGGGATGCTGTTTTCTCAGCGATTTTCTCCCTGATTACAGGTGGGATTTTGCTGAGTAATTTCCTAGTAGAGTTAGATGCCAGTCCAATAGTGTTTGGAATGCTGTCTTCTATACCCATGCTGGTGAATCTGATTCAACCCTTAGGTGCCTATTTATCGGAACGCACCACCAGCCGCTTTCAGTATGCCCTGCGGACATATGGAATTTCTCGACTACTCTGGCTGTTTTTAGTTATAGGCATCGTCATTTTCTATTGGGGAGGAATTAATTCACACCAGTTGATGGTGTTGACACTCTTGATTGTTCTAGCCACTCATCTTTTGGGAGGACTAGGAAACGCATCGTGGTTAAGTTGGATAGCAATGATAGTACCTCGGCGATTGCGAGGTAGATATTTTGGGCTACGCAATAGCGCCGCCAGTCTAACTAATTTGCTGTGTCTGCCTTTAGCAGGTCTAGCTGTATCACATTGGCCTGGTGGAGCTTTACAAGGTTATGGAGTAGTTTTGCTGGTCGGTATTGTGTTTGGAATTGTAGGGTTGTGGTGTCAGTATTTTCAAGTTGATGTGAATCCACAATTGCAAAACACTGTTGTCGAGTACCCTCAAAATAGTGAAAGTTTCATACCTCAAAAAGATGAATTGGGTGATGAATCACTCTCCATAGCAAATATTAGCTCTCCACAAAACAATTTTGCTAGCAGTATTTGGAAAAACTCTAATTTTTTGAGGTTTCTGCTCTATTTCGGGTTATGGATGCTTGCTGTTAATATTAGCGCTCCTTTTTTTAACCTCTATATGCTAGACACGCTGCATTTAGATGTAAGTTTAGTAACCCTTTACACTAGTATCCAGGCGGGGGCAAATTTGCTTATGCTGATTTTATGGGGCAAGTTAGCAGATAAGATAGGCAACCGTCCAATTCTGATCGCAGTCGGAATTTTAGTTGCTGTTTCACCACTGCTTTGGCTGGGAACTAGTAATCATCACCTTGACATTTGGCTATGGTTGCCGCTGCTACATATCTTAGCTGGAGTGACTTGGGCGGCAATTGACTTGTGTAACAACAATTTGCAAATAGGGATTACACCAATTAAAAATCAGGCTATTTATTTTGCGATCGCAGCTGCTGTCTCTGGTGCTAGTGGTGCTTTAGGTACAACCATCGGCAGCTTCATCGCCCAATTTATTGGCTATGGTGGCTTACTAGGATTGTTTACCGTTTCTAGTTTGTTTCGACTAGTAGCCCTTGTGCCACTCATCTTTGTGAAAGAGCAACCAACACAATCTTTAACTCAGATGATACAAGTTTGGTTAGGTCGTAAAAAGATAGCTCAAAGTTAGGCATTAAGGCGATTGATTTATCTTGGCTCAAGCTCTAGTAATATTAAAAATGTTGACTGCTAACTGTTAACAGTTAACTATCAATACAATATTCGTTGCATATTAAGTACAAAACCAGGTAAAACACTTTCCCCAGAAAGAGTTTGAGGTAATTTTAAAACTTCTGTATTCTGTCCTGGACGGTAAATTTCTACTTCCTGTTTTTTTCTGTTTATCAACCAACCCAAACGACACCCATTTTCGATATACTCTTGCATCTTATTCTGAGTTTTTTTCAAGCTGTCATTAGGTGAAAGTATCTCAATGACAAAATCAGGACATAGAGGAATAAATTTTTCTTTTTGTTCTTTAGTCAAAGCATCCCAACGAGATTTTTCCACCCAAGAAACATCTGGAGAACGGTCAGCTCCATTAGGTAAAGTAAATCCAGTTGATGAATCAAAAACTTCGCCCAATTGATTTTGGTCGTTCCAGAACCATATTTGAGCGTTAATAGTAGAATTACTTTTTCCTGTTTCTCCTCCCGTAGGTGGCATTAGAATTAACTCTCCTTGAGCATTGCGTTCTAATTTTAAATCGGGATTTTCTTCACACAATCGATAAAATTGCTCTCTTGTGAGTTGAATTACAGAATTGAGGTTTAATGTAAGTGCTGTCATAGGAGTATTTCCCGTTTTTGTTCGCTGACTGGGCTACAAACCTATATCCATTTTGTTCTACACCACAATAAATAGCAGTTCATCGCGTTGCTTGTGCCTGCCTACCGACTTGGCGGTGATTAATCGCTTGACCTCATCGGGTTTGAGATGTTCGGGCGATTGGTAATTTAGACTTTTTATCGAAAGTCTCTTACTCCACGGGGACGCGCTGCAATCTTAAGCCAAATCGACTACTATCCAAGTTGAGTACATTATTGTACTATCTAGTAGTACATAAAGGTGATTTCTATGGCTAGGAAAAAAAACTCAAGCGATCGTGTTGGCTTCAACAAAGATTTCCAAAAAGTCATATACACAAGTCTACCACCACGCCCTGTTAAGCTGATCCCAGAGCCGCCAGCACCCTTACCAAATCCGTAGCGGTAATCTCTCGGTGATTTTGTACTCAATCGTGTAAGGCTCGTTGTGACAACTTCTCGACTTCCGGCTTCAACTTCAGCTAATTGCTGGAGTGGCGTAATACACAATAAAAGAAAGTAAAATAAGGGCACGATAATACCGTGCCCTTACTGAATTCATAACTTTGTTATTCACTAACTCTGGAACTTAAAGTCATTGTCTCCCACAATACCATAGGGGGTGTGGTTGGTATGGGCTGGTGCAAAGCAATCAGCTGCGCTAGGGTGTTTTTTAACTGGGTACGGGGTACGATGTCATCGACAAAGCCATGCTTGAGCAAATCTTCTGCCGTTTGAAAATCGTCTGGCAGTTTTTCCCGCAAGGTTTGCTCGATTACCCGCCGTCCTGCAAAACCGATCGTGGCTTTTGGTTCTGCCAGAATGATATCGCCCAACATGGCGAAGCTAGCGGTGACACCACCAGTAGTCGGATTGGTGAGAACGGGAATATACAATAGTCTGGCGTTGCGATGGCGTTCTAGGGCTGCGGAAATCTTTGCCATCTGCATCAAGGAGAGCATTCCTTCTTGCATTCTTGCTCCACCTGAAGTACAGACGATAACTACAGGATATCGTCGCTGAGTCGCTTGCTCAATCAAGCGTGTGATTTTTTCTCCCACAACTGAACCCATACTACCACCCATGAAGCGGAAGTCCATCACGCCAAGGGCAACAGATAAGCCATTAAGTTGACCCAAACCAGTTTTAACTGCATCTACTAAACCAAGTTTTTCTTCAGTTTCCCGCAAGCGATCGCTATATGATTTGCGATCGCGAAATTGCAGCGGATCTGTTGGCCGCAAATGCTCATCTATCGGTCTCCAGGTATTGGGATCTATCAATTGGCGGATGCGTTCATCGCTGTCCACCCGATTGTGATGACCACATTCAGCGCAAACCATCTGATTTGCTCTCAGGTCTTTCGTATATGTCAATACCCCACACTGTGAACATTTATGCCATAGTCCATCAGCAATTTCACGTTCTTGACGTTCTGGACTGGTAGATCCTGGTTTACGCCGATTTGCAAACCAATCAAATAGAGACTTTAAACCGCGTGATTCTTCGTTGTTCGCCATTTTTATTTTATTCAAGTGGTTATGAGGTCGAAAACAAGTCAAGTCGCTACGGGGCATTTATGCTAACAAATCCTAAGTCCAGAGTAAATAATTGTAACTCTTGACCTTAGCTTTCAAAGTCTCCAGATTTGCTCTTATACAGACGCAAATAACACCCCTTTTTGGCTCTTGAACGCCAGATGCATCAGTCGGGCATTGCCCACCTATTGTACTGGCTCCTCTTGACTACATCGTCAAATTACGCTTATAAGCAATTTAGACCTTATTTTGCATCTTTGGTTGCCAGCTTAACGAAATTACTTATGCCAACACAAGTCCTTTGTTTGTCTAATCTTGTAAATGAACTCTAAAAGGATAGGGTCTTGGGCTTTGCTCAAGTAGAGGAGACAGTGCGTTCTAGGGGTTCCCACGGCAGTCCGCTCAAGTCGAGCAACTGCCTTGCGGAGGGTACTGCGTTGGGCGGCTTTGCCGACTTGAAGCAAGTGTCCGTTGGGGTTCCCCCCCCCGTTGTGGCAAGTGGCGTGAGAAACCCGCCCACGTGGCTGCCTCCCCGTTGTCGCAACTGCCGTCAAGTTGCGTGAGCTTGTACTGTTTTTTTATCCTTCATCCTTAAAATTTCATACTTTTTTTACAATTAGTTGCTTACCAAAAGCTACTCTTCATTGAGAGGGTAATACAAGTCACAGGTTGATATTACCAAGCTCTGAAGAATCAGTGGCGTAATGCCAGCTACAGTCAAGGATAATGAAGCTTTCTAATGATGAACTGATGAAATAACAAAGATGAAAAATCCCAAACATCAAATTTAATTATTAATTTTTAATTTAGTTTTTATCTCTCAATCTTCAACTAGTTGGAAAAAATAACCGCAGATAGGCAGACAAAATTGCTTCGCCGCCAAACACAGTAATTATTGCTCCTAAAGCCAAAAAAGGACCAAAAGGTATTTTTTGACCCCATTTTCGCTGCGACATTACAATTGCCCCGATTCCTACCAATGCTCCTGCCGTACAGGCAACAAAACCAGCTAGGAGCAAATATTTCCAACCCAACCAAGCTCCCATCATGGCTGCTAATTTGGCATCACCTGCACCCATTGCGTCTTTATAAAATACTTTACTAACAATGGCGATCGCTTCAAATAGCCATAAGCCTAATACTGCCCCCACTATCCCCATCATCAGGTGACGTACTAATCCCACCCAGCTAGCTTCTGAAAAAAAACCAACTGTCATTTGAAAAACTATCCCTAGTACCAAACCCGACTGAGTAAGTGCATTGGGTAGGATCATGGTATCTAAGTCAATGAGCGATAGTGCTAATAACCAGCTACAAAAAGCCCAGTATCCTAGCGTAGCAATTGAAACTTTAAATAGCAAAAAAATGAGTACAAAAATGATACCTGTCACCGCTTCTACTACAGGATAACGGACAGCAATCTTACTTTTGCAGTATCGACATCGCCCTCGTAACCATACCCATCCCAGCACTGGGACATTATCGTAAGCCTTGAGCTGATTTAAGCAATGGGGACAGCGGGAAGGCGGCCAAAGAATCGACAACCTGGCTGGTAGCCGATAAACTACAACATTGATAAAACTACCAATAGATGCACCCAAGGCGAAAACAATGATACTCGCCGGGATGACTATCAAAATGTCCATATAGTCATTTGTCAATTGTGAGCCAGTGCGGTCTTGGGGATTTCCCTCATGAGCAACTGGCGTTAGCGCAGCGTTAGCGAGGAACGAGCGTCACCCGGAGGGTTCTGTGTCATTTGTCGTCGATATTTCGTCCTTTGTCGAGAGTTACAAGAAGGCAGGAGGCAGAAGGCAGGAGGTTAAGAATATAAACCTTAATGTTATTTCTGACTGCATACTTTTTTGCCATGCCGCACTAGTAATTAACCCTTGACTAATGACTTAATGACTAATGACCATTGACTAATACATACACGATTCAATTTGACTTAATGGCACAAAACATTCTTGTGGCAAGAGAACTGGTTGGTTAGTAAAAATCACTTTACCTCGATGAGTAACGCGATTAATTGCTACTCCTGAAGGCTGCCCAACTATTTCAGGATGAACCTCACAGTGGGTATAGTAAATCTGCCCCGCCGCTCTAATCACGGCAGGATCGACCAAAGGAGGTTGTTTCCTGGAGGCAGTACTTGAGGCAGTATAGTTTGTTTGTTCTTGTCGTAATGCGTACACTATCGACCGCTTATATGATTGCTAGATTTCTCTCTAGTTTATCTGAAACTTTCAGCAAAGGCTGCCAAATTGCCTAGGTAAGACAAGAAATTATTTTTCTGCAAGAGCCTGAATGAGTGCATTGCCCATAGCGCGGCATCCTAGCAGATTTTTGCCTTCAGACATGATATCGCCTGTGCGATCGCCTTGTTCTAAAACTTGGAGTACGGCTTGCTCAATGCGGTCTGCTGCCTTTGGCTGGTCTAAACCGTAGCGTAACATCATTGCCGCACTCAAAACTTGGGCTAAGGGATTTGCTTTATCAAGTCCGGCAATATCTGGTGCAGAACCGTGGACGGGTTCAAATACGCCAGGGCCAGAAGCTCCTAAACTAGCAGAGGGTAACATACCAATGCTACCAGTGAGCATGGCAGCAGCATCAGAGAGAATATCGCCAAACAAATTGCCTGTCACGATAGTATCGAACTGCTTAGGAGCGCGTACCAGTTGCATAGCAGCGTTATCAACATACAGATGAGATAGTTCCACATCTGGATATTCTTGGGAGAGTTTGGTGATGCGATCGCGCCATAACTGAGATACTTCTAACACATTCGCTTTATCCACCGAACAGAGTTTGCCTTGACGTTTCCGCGCTGCCTCAAATGCTACTCTGCCAATGCGTTCAATTTCTGATTCTGTGTAAACCATTGTATTGACACCGCGTTTTTCACCAGTGTCAGTGGCAAAAATTCCTTTGGGTTTGCCGAAGTAAATTCCACCCGTCAGTTCGCGCACCACCATAATATCTACGCCTTCCACGACTTCGCGTTTTAAAGTCGAGGCATCAATTAGCTGGGGCAAAATTTGGGCTGGGCGCAAATTGGCAAATAATTGTAACCCCGCACGCAGTCCCAACAAACCCGCTTCCGGGCGTAAATTGGATGGCAAGGAGTCCCATTTATAGCCGCCAATGGCTGCGAGTAATACAGCATCACTATTGCGGCATGTATCTAGAGTGGCGGATGGTAGGGGTTCGCCAGTAGCGTCAATTGCCGCACCGCCAATCAAAGCTTCTTGGAATTCAAACTGAATATCAAATTGTTTCCCTACGACTTTCAACACGTCTACCGCTACTGCCATAATTTCGGGTCCAATGCCATCGCCGGGGAGTAGGGTAATGCGGTAGTTCTGGGTCATAGCTGGTATTCACTAGGTAAATGCTTGCAGATTAAATATCATACCCAGCAAAATGTACTTATGGAGTTTTCAATTTATTTTAGATGTTTGTTGCCTGAATTGTCCTTTCGATAACCAGACACAGGAACGTATGCCATCTTTCAGCTTTATTTACATTTCCCCTCTGCCCCTTTGCTCATACTCCTATTGGCTGTCGAACTTGCGATTTTACCGCTTCCACAATGGCATCTGCGTCTATTTTGGCAGCATGAAGTAGTTCTTCTGGTGTGCCGGAACCTAGCATATCACTAACTGCTAGCCTAATTAGTCGCAGTTGCGGCCCATCATAGATAGGAGTACTGCTAGTACCAGCAAAGGTATCAAGCACCGCTGCGCCTAATCCACCTTCCAGCCAGTGGTCTTCGACAACTACTAAATTACCCTTTGTATTGCGTGCAGCTTGATGCAGCGTCTGTACATCAATGGGTTTAACAGAGTATGCATCTATAACGCGTATCATGATGCCTTCATTTTTTAAGCGGTCATAAGCTTTCAGGGCTTCATGCAGAGTAATACCTGCACCAATTACAGTAGCTTGGTCTTGGTCAGAACTTTGGACTATTTTACTGCCACCAATGGGAAACTCTTCATCAGAGCTATAGATGACTGGAGTGTTTTCTCTTGTGGTGCGGAGATAGACTACTCCATCGCGATCGCTCATTTGGGCTACTATTTTTGCAGTCTGATTGGCATCGCTAGGATAAAGTACTGTACTATTCCACACTGCCCGAAAGGCTGCTAAATCCTCCAATCCCATCTGCGAAGGGCCATCCTGACCTATCGAGACTCCAGCATGAGAACCCACTAATTTAATGTCGGCGCGAGAGACAGCAGCCATTCGCACAAAGTCATAGGCACGAGTCAAGAAAGCAGCAAAAGTGGAAGCAAAAGGTTTGTATTTTCGTACTTGTAAACCTACGGCAGCTGCTACCATTTGCTGTTCAGCAATATACATCTCAAAGTAACGCTCGGGATAAGCTTCGGCAAAATCTTCGGCATAAGTGGAATTACTGACTTCGGCATCGAGAACAACTACATCTGGTTGAGCGGCTCCTAAGGCTAGTAGGCCATCACCATATGCTCGACGTGTTGCAACTTTTGCACCTTTGTCATAAATGGGAAGTTGTAGTGGTTGAGCTTTACCTGTAGAGACAGGTTGACCTTGTTCTTCAGGTTTGTTGACCTGAATTTTGATCTGGCGTTCACCACCTAATTCTGCGATCGCCTGTTTCTCTTGTTCGGCTTTCAGTGCTTTGCCATGCCAACCACCTAAATCTTCTAAAGCAGCTACACCTTTACCCTTCTTTGTCCGCGCAATAATTACAGTGGGGCGATCGTTGATGGTTAAAGCCGCGCTAAATGCTTGCTCGATTTCTGTCAAATTATGTCCATCAATTTCAATCGCTTGCCAGCCAAAGGCTCTGGCTCGTGCGGCATAGGCTTGTGTGTTCCAACCTAGTTCTGTTTGACCCCGCTGTCCCAATCTATTCACATCGATAATGGCAATCAAATTATCTAAGGTATAGTGTGAGGCGCGATCGAAAGCCTCCCAAATCGATCCTTCAGATGTTTCACTATCACCTAGGAGCGTCCACACATGGTAGGGGAGTTGATCTAGATATTTACCTGCCAGAGCCACTCCTACAGCTATTGGCAATCCTTGTCCTAAGGAGCCTGTTGCTACATCAACCCAAGGTAAAACTGGTGTAGGATGACCCTCTAGCCGACTGCCTAATTTTCGTAGTGATAGCAAATCCTCATCAGAGATGACCCCCGCAGATTTGTACATAGCATAAAGCAGTGGTGCAGCGTGTCCTTTAGAGAGGATGAAGCGATCGTTATTAGGATTATCCGGATGGTCAAAGTCGTAGCGGAGATATTTCGAAAGTAAAACAGCCATCAGATCGGCTGGGGACATCGACGAAGTAGGATGACCCGAACCCGCAACGGTTGTAGCGCGAATGCTATCAACACGCAACTGTTGTGCTAGTTCATGCCATTGGTGTAGTTGCTCCTGTGTGGTCATGATAGTTTTCCTGTATGAAAATCAAGGGCATCGATAAATTCTCAGTAAATCCATTGTCTAATCACTCTTTTTCGGCTAAGCCTTGCTGTTTTCCCAAAAGACATTGCCAATATGCTTAATGTAAAAGACAGGATTCTCTCTTTCGACTTTTTATTTTTAATTTTTGGCTTTAGTTATGAGTCGTAACTTCTCAAACCAAAAATAGTCATGAATCTAATACCAATTCTGTATGAAGATGCGCCTAATTATCTTAGGACTTAGCAAAAAAATCAAAAACAAACCGCGTTCGTGTCAGCGTCTCGCAGAGAAGACACACACTGCAAAGCAGAAGCCGCAGGCTAGAACGCGAAGAAATGAGAGATTAAGAGAGTTTGGCGCAGCTTCACAAAGAAACGGGATAAGCTATATATCTTGGTCAGAGATTTATTTCACTCTTCCTGGGTTAACTCTAGAGAGTAGGAGAGACAACCGCTTCTTTCTAATGGAATAACTACCCTTTATTGCTCAGGACATAGAAAATTTATTATGTTAGATTACGTATTTTATGAAGTTATTTTTACGAAAATAAGGAACTTTTGAATCTCAGTTATTGCTATCAGTTTAAGCTTTTAAAATAAATTAAAATTTAGCGATCGCCTCAGTCATAGGGGGTAGTGTAGCTATATCAAAAGTATGAGTTTTGTAATTGGTAGTTGTGGACGAGTTATCACCCATATTTTCTTTTTCTACTCTTCAATCAGCCTCAAAAAAAAGCAATCTCGACTATGTATCTAAATAGCCGAAATCTATAATTATTATGAGCTTACCGACTGAAGAAATAGACCTCTTGCAAAAGTCAAAAAATTAGGAATGTCATTCTGAACGAAACGTAGTGTAGTGAAGAATCTCACCCAATGTTTCGCTTTGCTTAACATGACACTTTAAGGATTTATGCAAGAGGTCTAATCCCCAGTTTTACACCGTCCCAGCATAATAGAAAACTGCGATAGCCTTGAGATTATGGCGATCGCTTTAAAGGATGAGGATAAAAGCGATGAAATACAACCCTGATAGGGGTATTAGCTGTCTTTGTTCAAGATATGTAAGATGCTGCTCTTCTATCAGTACCGAAAACTGCAATGTACATATCATAACAAGCGGCTCATATTCCACAGATTACTTATTAAGAGCAACCGATCGCGGATTACAGCTATTCTCTCATTGCAAAATAAAAACTGGGATGCACCCAATGACAACCTAGTCTTACAAAATGAAATTACCGCTATCTAAACTGCTGACTTTGACATTCCTTAGTGTCACAAAACTTTCAAACTCATTATCACCATTTGTGTCGATTTTAACACTCGTATTACTGCCAACTTGGCCTAATTGTATATAGTCTTTGAAAGGATTGAGGCTGATCAACCCAAGTATATCGAAAACTTTGCTGAGGTCAATCACTTCTTTTGCAGGGTTAAAACCAACGATCAGATCGCCTTTTTCTGAAAGGCTACGATAGGCAAATACGTCATCACCCGGTCCACCAAGCAAGACATCTTTACCATTGCCACCAATCAAGGTATCGTTCCCATAGCCACCAAGCAAAATATTGTTACCATTGTTACCAATCAATCTGTCGTTACCTTTAGTGCCATACCAGGAATTGCTAGGTGGATCTGTATATCCACTTGATTGATCTGATGAAATAGGTCTACTAGCGGTGACTTCGTAAGCACCAATATCCGGTTGAGCATCTCGCTTTACCCCGCCTTGATCGACAGTAGGCACATTACTACCTTTTACACCAGCATTAATAGCAGGGCTATTTGGTTCAAGAGGATGCACTAAAACTCCTCCGATGTCTTGCAGTTCATCAAGACGAGGATCAACAATCCGACTGCCAGCTACAACTCGGCGAGCGCTGTATGCGGGGGCAGGATATTCAATGTTACCACCGCCATCTTTGAGTGAAAACGCGACTTGCTGTTGGTAGCGATCGCCTGCTGTGTTGTAAGCAACAATCGAGTTAGTTAAGGTTATGTTCTTATTACCACCGAACATGACTGCCCCAGCAGCCCGTCCAGCAAAGTTGTTAACGATGGTGGAATTGACTATGTTGACGGGGGCGGTAGGATCGGTGTCAAAGAACATGGCTCCACCCGCATCTTTGGTCACCTTGTTTCCAGAAAAGGTGCTGTTAATGATGTCCACCGACGAGCTTCTATCTATCCACAAACCTCCTCCTTGCCTTTCAGCAGTATTGTTGGCGAAGGTAACGTTCTTGATAGTCAGGGCACTGTTAGCTCGTAATCCCCCTCCTCGTGATACTCCTTGAGCGTTGTAACCTGCACTATTGCCGACTATAGTGCTGTCTTCAAGAATGATTTTGTCTGTACCGTAACCATAGAGAAAGAGTGCGCCGCCTTCGCCTTTGGTATGGTTATCTTCAAAGCGACTGCCACGGACGATAATTGTACCTCCGACTGGAGAACCAGATCCTACGGGGTTTGCTCCATCGGTGAAGATTGCACCACCACCAACATCACCCTCTGAAGTGTTGCCCTCAAAGACCGAATTCTCTACTGTCAATGTGCCCAGCAAGCTATAAATTGCACCGCCATTTACCCCTTTGTTGTCTGTAAATATAGAGTCTTTGACAACGAGGTCACCAGCACCACAAGTGGCGATCGCTCCACCACTCCAACCAGAGTTTGTAGAAGTACCATCATTCCCATCAAAGCTACTGTTAAGTACTGTAGAACGACCACCATAGCCAAGGTAGATGGCTCCGCCTGTACCACCACTATTGTTGTTAAATTCACAGTTATCGACTGTGATGCTGCCGTAGTCACAGACTTGAATCCCACCGCCTCTTCCAGTCGTCTTACCCTCGGCAATAGTGAGGTTCTGAAACTTGGCATTAATCTGCCGCTCTACAGTAAATACTCTTGTGGCATTGTTGCCGCTAATCTTTAAATTTGCTGCTCCTGCTCCATTAATCGTCAGATCCTTGGTAATTACAATTTCACCACTGGTAAGTTTGATGGTCTTATTAGCCAGTGTGGAAGCAAACTCGATAGTATCCCCGCTTTTAGCAGAGGCGATCGCCTCTCTTAAAGAACCTGTTCCGTTGTCTGCAGTAGTAGTAACGCTAATGGTAGCCATGCTTTGAATTCCTTTTTAATTCAAGGTTTTCAGATAGACATTTTGTCCAAAATCACTCTTGTTGTGATTCAGAAACAGTTGATCCTTCGTTCGAGACGATGGAATTCAGAACACTTTAGTTTGCCTTTTTATAAACTTGGAAACATGAAAATCTCACCGTGAATCTACTTAAATTGAGCGAAAGAGTTAAACCTCCTAATTTTTAACCAAGCATCTTCTCATACTTTTGATTGATTGCAATCAGTAAAGATTAGATGAAGGAACACTTTTTACTTCTTTTAAGTCTTTTCATTAAAAGGTGTTTCCCAAACCAAAAGTTAAAATGTTTCCTAATTTGGCTTTATACACAAATTAAAACCAATGTCAATTGGTTGTTAGTACTCTTGCCAAAATGCAAAATCTATATATATAAACAAAAAATATTTCATCTTATTTTTCACTTTCCTGCATTTAATTTCAAAAAGTCAATCTGGGCATGGATTAGAGTTAATGTATCTACGTTAAATTTATATTTGCGAAAGGTGTAGATCGGCTTGAAAAAAAGATTTGATATTTATGTTGAAAATTATTGTTTCTATTGTTGAGATTGTCTAAATTGAGTTTTCATGATTTTTGATATCAGTATAAATATGCAGTTTATTTATTTAACACGTCTTATAAATAACATTAAAATATTCTTATAGATTATATTAAGAATCAAAAAAGTTTAGTATGAATTAATACCTATTTTTTAAATACTAAAATGGTACTGATAGCATACTACAAACAAAGTAATTTACAAAAAAGCACAATAGCAAATAATGAAGTACTCTCTTGTCAGAAAAATTAGTATTAATTTTGACTTTAATAACTAAAAACTATTGATTGTTCTTCAGTTTTTAATTACGATATATGTTATTTTTATTACTTTATTTCATTTAATCATAAATAAAATAAATATAAAATATTAAAAAAAATCATACTTTTGTATGAGACTCTTCAAAAATAACAAATAAAAAGCTAATTACTCATAAGTAATCGTAATCATTAATTGCTTTGTTGTTAAAAAAATCTCTTGAGAAAAAGTGTTACCGACTACAAAATTCTGAAGTATTACTTCTTTAGGCAAACTTTTCGATTTACTAAATGCATTAGTTCTATGAGATCGGTATAACTCAATTAGAACGGAAGTTTTCTGCTGAAGTAGTTCCAAGAAAATAATGCCCAGGAATAGAAATGAGGAGTTTTATCTTCTCTTTGTTTCCTTGTCCTCTTCAGAGGAGCCTGCGTTTAATCCACCAAATACGCAGTCGGAAGGCAAGAATTAAGAAAAGGAAACCGAAAATGATTGTGTAAGCAGCAATAATCCGCAGAATTGCTAATGCCCCAGCAAGAGGACAAATTATCAGTAGTAAACCGAAGAGTATCGATGCCGTGCCGGCTAATGCTAGTAACCACTCATTCTCGATTTGTTTTCGCACCTGAATTGCTGTTAGGATCTCGAAAATGCCAGTCACGATCGCCCAAGCTGCGATGAAGTAAAGCAACACTAATGCAGCTATACCGGGCCAGATGAAAGCTAAGGTTCCCACTGCAATACCAATTTCTCCTTCTAGTAACAGCAACCATCCGCAGGTATTATTCAGATCGTCTCTGAATGCTGCGATCGCTAATAAAATTCCACCTATCAATACAAAGGCAGCAAAGAAAAAGACCAATGCTGTCAAGGTAATCGCAGGCAAGAATAGTGCAACTAAACCAAAGATAATGGCGATCGCTCCCCGCAATGCGACTATCCACCAATTTCGAGCTAAGCGGGTTCCCATTCTGATGACACCAAGGTTTTGTCTCATAGTTTGAGTACGTTACTGGACTAGCTCACTCAGCCTGATGATGGAATTAGACTGCAAAGGGAAAAGTCTCCGGTGGTTCACCCATTTCTGAGTAGGCAGTGCGATCTAGGGGTTGTACTCCTTTTGTGTCATCAATGTGAACTACTGCGTCAAATTGTTCGGGGAGACGGGCATAAAAGTAGTGACTGATACGCTCAGTTTCTGGTTGATAAATGACACCGATTGCTCTTTCCAGTCGCGGTTGCCGCAGATTAGCAATTGCAGGATTATCATTTCGTAGAAGTAGCAAAAAATGCGGTAATCCAGTCTGATGAAATAGCGCTTCGTAACTTACTGGTAGAGCAGACCGAACTTGCTTGAGTTCGGTAGTTCCACCCCAGTTAGAAGCAGCGGTAACTGTACCTATATAAGTAGTAAAGCCTATCAGTACTGAGTCACTACCATAGCGATCGCGCACCAATTGACCAACATTCACTTCACCCAGCGTCCCCATATCAGTTGCTCGTGCATCTCCTATATGAGAGTTGTGTTCCCAAACAACGACTTTAGTTTGTTGACCTTGTCGATCTAGATAGTCAACTAGCCGCTCTAGAGTTTCTGCCATGTGGCGATCGCGAATATTCCATGACGATACTCGATCTGTAAACATGGCACGGTAGTAGGCTTCGGCATTCTTCACCAGTCGAGCATTTTGCTCAATAAAAAATAACTCATCTGCCTTTATCCGACTGTCTTTTTGGATGTACTCGGCAGTCCGTTGTTGTAGTTCTTGCAGTTGATTTACTACCTCTTGCTCACAGGATTTCGTGAGTCCAAAACTAGTAGCATACCCATAGGTCTGAGTATCTTCGCCAAAATGCTCAAAGCAAGAGTAGCGATAACGGGCACGTTGGGCAGCTTCGGGGTCAATTTTATCCAGATAATTGAGAATTGCTTCTATAGAGATATACATGCTATATAGGTCTAGCCCATAAAAGCCGACTTTGATAGCATTTTCGGGTAGAGCGTCATTATATTCCCGCAACCAATTGACAAAATTCAGGACATCTGTGTTGCGCCACATCCAAGTGGGAAAACGTTGGAAACTTGAGAGCGCTTCCGCAGGTGTTGGATCGTCATTTGCACCCTGTACGTAACGATTAACACGGTAGGTATCTGGCCAGTCAGCTTCAATTGCTACGGCTGTAAATCCCTTCTCTTGAATTAGCCGTTTGGTAATTTCAGCCCGTTGCTCGTAAAACTCATGAGTCCCGTGAGAAGCTTCGCCAATCAAAGCAAAACGGGCATTGCCGATAAAGTGCATCAATGGGTTGTAGTCTGCGATCGCACCAGTCAGTTGGTATGCAGACTTACGCACTGCATCAGCTAGGTTAATTATAGTTGCGTCTAGCATAAAAATTAAATATTCAGAAGTACTGTACGAGTTCCAAACTCCGTTTCATCCTATTTCACACGTGTGCTACAAATGAGCAGCAAAGCAGAGGATTGAGGTAAAATAACTTGTAGCTCTAATGCCTGTGAGTCAAGACCAATATAGATTCATAGTTTGCTAAACTCAGCTTAAAAATCTCAAACCCCTCTTCCATCTGGCTAATGATGCAGATGCCAGAGATATATATCTCTCCAGAGGAGGAGCTGATTTGTGGGGCGGAGGGGCACAGGAGAATTTATTACAAGTCTTTCCCGTCATCTTCCTCAAGCCCAAGTAGAATATTAGTCCCTCCGAAAAATTGTGGTTAAATGAGCTAGAGTGAACACCAATTATGATGCAAGCTGTCTACCCTATTAGTAGAGTCGCTTGCAGACGGGGGATAAAAAAATGAGGGTTTGGCTTGCCTGCTTTTTAGTGTTGTTTGCGTTGGCAGAATTATTTGACTGGTTACAAGAATTTACTCTGCCATTGCCTATCTATATTTTGGGAGGGGCTTTTTTAGCTGTTGCTTCTAATTATGACAAGATTATTGGCTCTTACTTCAGTGATGCAACTATGGATACATCACCTGAAGCATCTTTATTAGATTCACCAACTCAATCCCCTAAATCGATTTCTTTTACAATAGCTAGTCCAGTTGAAGATGCTCAACAATCAGAAACGCAGTGAAGTGACTGGGGAGAGGGAGAATAACTTCTAACTACCAACTGATAAATAATTCCTAACTCAGTACCTTCTTTAACTGTTTTTCGATGCCGAGATTGCCCTGCAAGCCTCCTGTGTGTATGAGTAGGAGGCGATCGCCTTTATGAAAAAATTCCTGCTGTAGCAAATCCATCACTCCATAAAACATTTTAGCGGTATATACGTAATCTAAGGGTATGTCATGTTCCTGCCTGAATTGCTGGCTGAACAGTAGTAGTTCGTCGTTTACTTTTGCATAGCCACCACTGTGGTAATCACATATCAACTCCCAGGATGCTGGAGAGTCAGTTGGTGTGGGTAGACCACAGGCGAAGTAATTCTCTACCAAGCTGTTGATTTCTGGGGCGAGAAATGCACCATTTTTCAGTACGGAAAAACCAAGTACTCGCTGCTCTTTACGCAATGAAAGTGCGATGCCAGCCAGTGTAGTGCCCGTACCGCAGGCCACGCAGATACAATTGAAGTCCGTTGCTTCGCTAGCTATCTCCGTGCAACCGCGCACACCGTTCAAGTTGCTGCCACCTTCAGGAATCATAAACACCTCACCGAAACTTTGCCGCAGATATTCCTGTAGGGCTGTGGTGTTTCGTTGTCGATATCTCTCGCGATCGAGGTACACAAGCTGCATACCTTGCTGTACAGCAAAATGTAATGTAGGATTTAACGGCAGTCTTTCCTCTCCACGGATTGCACCAATGGTACGGAATCCAAAAAGATTGCCAGCTGCGGCGGTTGCATAGATGTGGTTTGAATAAGCGCCACCAAAGGTGAGCAGCGTCGTAAAATTGTTCTGCTTGGCTTCCAAGAGGTTGTACTTCAGCTTGAACCACTTGTTGCCATTCACCCATGGATGCATGAGATCGAGGCGCAGTACATACAAATCAACACCAGCGCGGCGGGTAATTTTGCTGTTGATTTGTTGGATAGGAGGAGGCAGGAAAATTGAAGACATGAGGAAATAATAAGCTAAAACACATAATCGTTGCACAATCAGTTCATTCAGACGTTGGCAGTCAACAAGAGCCAACGCCGTGGACAGGTTTCCCGACTTGTAGACGCGCCTGCCCTACAGCCGGGCACCCTACAGTAGGCGTTCCCGAAAGACAGAGTAGGGTAGCGACTAGCGTTCAATAGTCAACTTTGTTTATTTAGAGTAGTATTGTATTAATAAACACATTTGCATTTAAGCGCTTCACAGCATCTTGACAATATTTCAGAAAATTCATCGATGGAATTAATGCTTGATATCAGCAGAATAGTCCTAGGAGAAAAACTGTTATTTTTTTGACTCTATGTAGTTGGATTAAGCTAATAAACCAAGCTTAATTGTTGAAAAAACAACTGTTGGATAGAGAATTGCTTCAGTTATTTTATCCAATCTCCAATATTTCATTTAATGGTTTTAATAACCATTAAAACTCAAAAACTGACACAAAATCTTAATCATATGAATCTCAAAACTGCAAGAATTATTTTCTTTGACGCTTCTGTAATTGATTACGCAACATTACTTAAAGCCGTTGTATCAGGGACTGAAACAATCGTTCTTGATTCAAGCCAGGATGGAGTAGAGCAAATCACTCAAGTACTGTCACAGCGCCGTGGAATTGAAAGTGTCCACATCGTCTCTCACGGCTCTCCTGGCTGCGTTTACCTGGGTAACACCCAACTCAGCCTTAGTACACTGCAACGCTACACTCAAAATTTACAAAGCTGGTTATGCCCATCTCTATTACTCTACGGCTGTAACGTCGCGGCAGGGGATGCCGGAGAGGAATTCATCGAGAAGTTGCACCGATTAACAGGGGCAAATATTGCTGCTTCGACTACGCGGACAGGTAATGCCGCGTTGGGGGGAAATTGGGAACTAGAAGTTAGCGTCGGATTAACTCTCTTTTCAAGAGGGACACGAGAGGATATGAGCTTAGCATTCCGGCAAGATACTCTTGCTAAATATCCTGAGGTACTTGCTGCTGGAGACTTAGATCCTACTTTTGGCAACAGTGGTAAAGTTATCACTCCTATCGGTACAAGTAACTACGATGGTGCTAAAAGCGTTGTTATTCAAGCAGACGGCAAGATAGTTGTGGCAGGATTTGCAGATAACGGTAGTACATATAATGACTTTGTTATCACTCGCTACAACTCCAATGGCACCATTGATTCTAGCTTTGGTAATAACGGTATAGTCATCACTCCTGTTGGCAGCATCAGCGACTACGGCTATAGTATGGCACTTCAGGCGGACGGCAAGATTGTCGTGGCAGGATATGCTCATAATGGCTACCAAGCAGACTTTGCTGTAATACGTTACAACACAAATGGCAGTCTAGATACGAGCTTTGGCAATGCCGGCAAGGTGATTACTGAGGTAGGCGGCGACGACTATGGCAAAAGCGTTGCTATTCAGTCAGATGGAAAAATTGTAGTTGCAGGTAATACCCAAAATAGCAGTACAAGTGACTTTGCCCTGACACGCTACAACACAAATGGCAGCTTGGATATTAGTTTTGGTAATAATGGTAAGGTAATCACTGATATAAATGCCAGCTACGACTATGGCAATAGTGTTGCGATTCAGGCAGATGGCAAGATTGTCGTGGCGGGGATTGGTGCGAACAAAAACTTTGCCCTGACACGCTACAACACTGATGGTACTCTAGATTACAGTTTTGGTAGTAGTGGTAGAGCGATCGCCGACATCAGCAATGGTAATGATGAAGCTTACAGCGTTGCGATTCAGTCAGATGGCAAGATTGTTGTGGCAGGAACTGGTAGTAATAGTTTTGCCCTAGCACGCTACAACAGCAATGGCTTACTGGATACCAGTTTTGGTAATAGTGGTATAGTTGTTACCCCTAGTAGTGGTAGCAACGTAGAAGTCATCAATAGTATCGCCCTTCAGTCAGATGGCAAGATTGTGGTGACAGGGTTTAGCTGGAATGGCAGCACCAAAAACTTTGCTGTGGCACGTTATGATGCCAATGGCTTTCTAGATAACAGCTTTGGCAGTGGTGGTAAGGTGATTACTGCGATCGGTAGCGGTAGTGCTAACGATGGCGGTAAAAGCGTTGCTATTCAATCTGATGGCAATATTGTAGTGGCAGGGGGTAGCTACGGTGACTTTGCGGTGCTGCGCTACCAAGGAACTTCCACTGGGACTCCCACCTCATCAAATACTCCTCCCACTTTGATTGACACCATTGTTACCCTCGACTCAGTCAATGGAAATGCAAGCACACCTTGGGGGGCGGTAGGTACTCTAGTTTCCTCCTTGGTCAGCATAGGAAAAAATGTATTCGATCCAGACAGTGGGGCAGTTACTGGTATTGCTGTAACCAATGCTAAGACTGACAATGGTCAGTGGTGGTTTACTACTGATAATGGTGTAAATTGGTACTCTTTAGGTAATGTATCAACTGAAATTGCTCGTCTGCTGGCAGCAGATGCCAACACCCGTATTTATTTCCAACCAAATTTCAACTTCCAAGGCAATATTATTGATGCCATTACCTTTCGCGCTTGGGACAGAACGTTCGGTCCCAATGGTGCATTTGCTTTCATCGGAGGTAATGGAGGCCCCAATTCTGTAAGCACCGCCACCGATACTGCCTCAATCACAGTAGCATCCAATACTTTTGTCTATCACCAACTTGCACAGAGCGACTTTAGCCAAGATTGGTCAAACACAAATCTAATTAATACTGATGATGATTGGAGCAATATACCCACCATTAGAGGATTCCGAGGGGATAATTTAATCAGCAGCCCTGGTATCGATCCACAAACCGTGCGTATAGACGGTTCTGCAACTCCTATTGATGTTAACGCTAATCAGACCAATCCTAATACCTACACATATAGTGGCATTGCAGAGTTCGCACTTAGCAACCCAACTATTGCTCTTAGAGGTTCATCAACTGTTGCACCCCATTTAGTACTTTATTTAGATGCCACTGGGCGGCATAATCTCCGCCTAAATTTCACGCTTAAAGACATTGATTTTTCTACACGCGATGCTATACAACCGATTGCTGTACAATACCGTCTTGGCAATACAGGAGACTTCATCAATCTGCCAGCAGCTTTTGTACCCGATGCTTCTAATAATGCTACAACCTCAGCTTCTTATGACGCACGGGAAGCACGCTTGAGTGTGTTGTTGCCACCCGAAGTCACCAATCAGCCGCAAGTACAAATTCGCTTCATTACTACTGATGCCAATGGGGAAGATGAGTGGATTGGGATTGATGATATCAAGGTGACGAGTACAGCTATTAGCACCAATCAGGCACCAGTAGCGACCAACGACACATACTTCGTATCTGAAAACATACAATTAACTACTGCTGCTGCTATAACAGCCCTGACTTTAGATAGCGATCGCGGTAACTATATCGGTCAGAGCGATTACTATAGCTATACTCCCACCACAGGTCAATTTAAGGCTGTCCGTGCTTACCCTACCAATTCCAGTAGTAATAATGCCATCCGAATCAGCTACTCTGAGCCTGAAATTAGTGGCAAACGGTGGGATTTAGAATTTGCTGCTCCCTTTAATGCTCCACTCCAAGCAGGCACTACATACACAGGTGCAGCACGTTTTCCATTCCAAAACCCTAGTCAGCCTGGTTTAGATGTGAGTGGCGATGGACGTGGTTATAACAGCTTGACAGGTCAGTTTACCGTTAATCAAATCGTCTACGGCTCTGGTGACGAAATTCTCAGCTTTGATGCCACTTTCCAAGAATTTGGTGACGGCGACCCTGCCAGCGAAGGTTTCAAAGGTCGCATTCAATACCGTGCTACGCCTAACAATCTCATTGCTGGTGTATTAACCAATGACACAGATAACGAAAAAACTGCACTAAAAGCAACCCTAGTGTCTGGGCCAAACAACGGTACCATTGTTCTCAATTCAGATGGCTCTTTTGCTTACAATCCTCAAGCTGGCTTTAAAGGTGTTGATAGCTTTACCTACAAAGCTAATGACGGTATTGCAGATTCTAATATTGCAATGGTCACTTTGTATGTTGGTAATCAAGCTCCTACCATCAATTTACCAGCGACTAACCCCACCTACACTGAAAATGCTACTCCTATCTTCATCGACCCTAGTGCAACTGTTACAGACCTTGACTCCCAAGACTTCGACACAGGCAAGCTGACTGTTCGCTTCAGTGCTAACGCTACCCCAGATGACCGTCTTGCTATCCAAAACAGCACAATCAATAACATTGTAGTTAACGGCACAAGCATCTCCCACAATACCAGTTTCATCGGCACTTTCAGCGGCGGTATCGGCAATCAAGAATTGGTAATCAACTTTAACTCTAAAGCTACGCCTGCTGCCGTTCAAGCATTGCTACGCAGTATTACTTACAGCAATATCTCAGACAATCCCTCTACTGTTCCCCGCACGGTCAATTTTGTTCTCACTGATGGTGACGGTGGTATTAGTAACACTGTTAGTAAGACTATTAACGTTACTGCCATCAACGATGCTCCTAAAATTAGTTTGCCAGGAACTAATCCCTCCTACACTGAAAATGCTCCTACTATTCTCATCGACCCTAGTGCAACTCTCACAGACCCTGATTCTCAAGACTTTGACACAGGTAAGCTAACAGTTCGCTTCAGTGCTGGTGGAACTGCCGATGACCGCCTCGCTATCCAAAACAGCACGACAAATGGAATTGCAGTCAGCGGCACAGACAGCATTTTACATAATGGCAACTTCATCGGTACTTTCAACGGTGGTGTCGGCATTCAAGATTTAGTAATCAACTTTACTTCTAAAGCAACGCCGACTGCTGTTCAAGCATTGCTACGCAGTATTGCTTACAGCAACATCTCAGAGAACCCCTCAACAACTCCCCGTACTGTCAGTTTCGTCCTCACTGACGGTGACGGCGGTATCAGTACCAGCGTTACTAAAACTATTAACGTTACTGCTGTCAATGATGCTCCGGTGATTACCGCAGGTCAAAGCTTTAGCATTAATGAAAATACTGCTAATAGTACGGTGGTTGGCACTGTCGTTGCTACAGATGTGGATGGCAGTACATTCTCCAACTGGACGATCGCAGGTGGTAACCTTGACAGCGATCGCGACGGTCAGGCCGCTTTTAACATCAACTCCACCACTGGACAAATTATTGTCAACGATAGCGACGACCTCGACTTTGAGAGTAATCCTAACTTTCAGTTGCAAGTTACTGTCAGCGACGGCACTAATACTAGTACCGCACAAACTGTCACAGTCAACCTTCAAGATGTCAGCGAAAATACCCTTTATGGTACGGCTTCAGCAGATAAGCTGACTGGAAGCGCAAGTGATGATGTCATCTACGGCTATGAAGGGAACGATCGCCTTTATGGAGAAGCAGGAAAAGATACCATCTCTGGTGGTGTCGGTCTTGACTCTCTCTATGGAGGTGTAGGTGATGATAGCCTTGACGGTAGTGATGGCAATGACTATCTCTACGGTGAGAATGGCAACGATCGCCTCTATGGTGGTGCTGGCAATGATTACCTTTCTGGTGGTGCGGGTGATGATATTCTCGAAGGTGGCGATGGTAATGATTCTTTGACCGAATCAGGTGATGTCAACTTTACTCTGACTAATAATCAACTGTTTGGGTTAGGTAACGACACCTTCAGTAGCATCGAACGGGTAACGCTCACTGGTGGTATTAGTGACAATATCTTGGATGCTTCGGGGTTCAGTCTTGCTGGTGTCTATCTCTACGGTGGTTTAGGAAATGATACTCTATTGGGTGGTGCTGGCAATGATTACCTCTACGGGCAAGATGGCAGCGATCGCCTCTACGGTAGTCTGGGCAATGACTATTTATATGGTGGTACTGCTAATGATACTCTCGAAGGTGGCGATGGTAATGACTACCTCAATGGTGAGAATGGCAACGATAATCTCATCGGTGGCGCTGGCAATGATAACTTTTCTGGTGATGTAGGTGATGATAGCCTTGATGGCGGCGATGGCAATGATTCTCTCCGTGAATCAGGTGATGTCAACTTTACCCTGAGTAACAACCAACTGTCTGGATTAGGTAACGACACCCTCATGAGTATTGAACGAGTAACGCTCACTGGTGGTATTAGTGACAATATCTTAGATGCTGCGGCGTTCAGTTTTGGTAGTGTCTATCTCTATGGCGGTTTAGGAAATGATACCTTGTTCGGTGGTAGTGGCAATGACTATCTCTACGGTCAAGACGGCAGCGATCGCCTGATTGGTAATGCAGGCAATGACTATTTATATGGTGGTAGTGCTAATGATACTCTCGAAGGTGGTGATGGTAATGACTACCTCTACGGTGAGAATGGCAACGATAATCTCATCGGTGGCGCTGGCAATGATAACCTTTCTGGCGGTGCGGGTGATGATATTCTCGAAGGTGGCGATGGCAATGATTCTTTAACTGAATCAGGTGATGTCAACTTTACGCTGACTGATACTCAACTTTCTGGCTTGGGTAATGACATCTTCAGTAGCATCGAACGGATAACGCTTACTAGTGGTATTAGTGACAATATTTTAGATGCTACGGCATTCACTGTTGCTGGTGTTTATCTCTACGGTGGTGCAGGGAATGATACCGTGTTGGGCAGTAGTGGTAAAGACTCCCTCTATGGGCAGGATGGCAGCGATCGCCTCACGGGTAATGCAGGCAATGACTATCTATACGGTGGTAATGGTGATGACTTACTCAATGGTGGTGCAGGCAATGACATACTGTATGGGCAAGCAGGTGCAGATATCTTAGTTCTTGCTTCTGGCAATGGCATTGATACCATCTACGGCTTTGAGGATGGTATCGATCGACTCGGTTTATTTGGTGGTTTGACTTATGGGGCTTTGACTATTTCTTCAAGTGGCAGTAATACTTCCATTCGTATTACCTCCACAAATCAAGTATTGGCTACTTTAAGCAGCATTAATTCCAGCTTGATTAACGAGAGTGATTTTGTATCTTTAGAGACTTGACATGAGTACGCATGTTATGAATTTTTCTAGCATCTAATTTCCAGATGATTTTCGCTAATTGTATTTTCTGCAATTAGCGATTATTTTTTAAACTAATTTGGTAGCTATTTTGCTGATTTGCTTTGCTCCATGAAATTTATCGGTATTGATTTAGGCTGGAAGTCGCAACCAAGTGGCTTATGCTGCTTAGAATGGACAGATCGACAACTGCAACTACTCGATTTAGACCGCAAAGAAGCCATTGCAGACATCCTTCTTTGGATCGATCGCAGCGTACAACCAAACGAACCAGCCATAATTGCTGTAGACGCACCCACCTTAATCCCCAACACTACGGGGAGTCGCTTACCCGACAAACTCACCCACAAATACTTTGGCAAATATCACGCTGGTTGCTACCCAGCTAACATGAACTTACCGTTTGCAGAACGCACTGTAAACTTTGGCGTAGAATTAGAACTTCGTGGCTTTGTACACGCACCCACTATCGAACCGCAAAAACTCAGCAGATATCAAATCGAAGTTTTTCCCCATCCAGCAATAGTGCATTTATTTGGTTTAGAACGCATCCTCAAATACAAAAAAGGACGCATCAGCGAGCGTCGTTTAGAATTAATCAAACTCTATCAATATATTCTTGATATCCTACCTACCCTTACACCTCCTGTACTTCTCTCTTCCCTTAACGGTTCCTTAGTTTTGGAAATCCCTTCTACAGGTGCAGCACTCAAAGAAACCGAAGATAAACTAGATAGCCTAATCTGCGCTTACGTCGCAGCACACTGGTGGTATTGGGGAGAGCAACGTAACCTAGTATTAGGCGATCGCACTACTGGTTATATTGTCATCCCCCAGAAAATTTTAGATTTTAGATTTTAGATTTTGGATTATCACTCTAAAATCCCTTCGGGTGACGCTCCTGCGTCGCTAACGCTGCGCTAACAGCAGTCCCCCAGACGCTCGTTCGCGTAGCGTCTCCCCTTGGGAGAAGACTCGCGCTTCGCTGCGCTAACGACGGGAACCCTTATGGGTGACGCTCGTTCGCTCTTAGCGTCTCCCCTTGGGAGAGGACTCGCGCTTCGCTGCGCTAACGGCAGTTCCTCTACTTGGGGAGCCGAGCCACTCCGTTGCGGGGGTTCCCCCCGTTGTAGGCGGAACGCCTTCCCGCAGGGTAGGAAGTGGCGTGAAACCCCAAGACCGGATTGCCTCACCAAAATCCAAAATCCAAAATTGGTTTACTCCGCCCAAGCAATCAACCTTGGTTCATAGGAACTAGACAAGTATTGATGTTTCGGCAACACACGCAAAGACAAGCCTTGCAAGCCAGAACTGGTGTAAGTGATGTCACCTGTATAAACACTCAATTTTTGAGTATCCTGTCCTTGGAAATCCATCACTACTGGCACAGCGTTGACGATTTCACCATTGGCATCGATCGCACCTTGGTAGAGTTCTACTTGCACATCATCATTGGTCAAAGTTGACAAGTCAATTTTGGCTTTGACGGCAACGGTTTGGTTAACCTCAATGTCCGCAGCTGACGATACGTCAACATCTTTGATTTTGATGTTAAACCAGTCTTCACTCAGTTTTGCTTTCCAATCAGCTAATTCTTTAGCTGGGGCATAGTTATCGGTAGTTAGGATGTGGTAGCGATCGCTAGCAGGGAAATAAGCCCGTAGTGCATATTCTCCCACCATCCGCGCTGTATTAAAAAACGGACAATTCAATCGAATTGCATCCTTCATTTTGGCAACCCACGGACGAGGCAAGCCATCAACATCTCGGTGGTCGTAAAATAGCGGTACCACTTCCTTTTCTAGCAACTCGTAGAGAGCATTTGCTTCTACTTCGTCTTGGTAATTAGGATCGTCGTAATTCTCGCCATGTCCAATTGCCCAACCAGTACGGACGTAATCAGCTTCATCCCACCAGCCATCAAGGACACTTAAATTTGGCAATCCGTTCATTGCGGCTTTCATGCCACTAGTACCAGAAGCTTCGCGGGGACGACGTGGTGTATTTAACCAGATATCGCAACCCGCCACCATCAACCGGGATATATGAATGTCGTAATTGGGAACAAACACCACCTGTTTTTCCAAGTGTTGTTCGCGGATAAAGTGATTGATGTCGCGGATCAGTTCTTTACCAGGAATATCTTTAGGATGCGCCTTACCAGCAATCACGAATTGCACTTTCCGGTCTTTATTGCCCAGTAAAATCCGTTTGATACGTTCAATATCGCGCATCCAGAGGGTGGCGCGTTTGTAGGTAGCAAAACGACGGGCAAAGCCAATGGTTAAAAGATTCGGGTCTAAAACTTCTTGCGCTTGGCCAATTTCCGAGGCAGAAGCACCGCGATCGCGCAAGTGCTTGACTAAATGCTCTCGGACATACAAAATCATGTCTAAGCGGCAGCGTTCGTGATTGCGCCACAACTCTTCATCCGGAATAGCATCCATCCGTTCCCACAATTGGTTATCTGGTGGTACTGATGACCAATTTGGCCCAAGATAGCGATCGTACAACTCCTGAGTTGATTTAGCAACACAACTACGGGCGTGGACACCATTAGTAATTGCCGCGATCGGTACTTCCTCTACTGGCACTTTCTTCCACAAACCCTGAAACATCTGCCGCGATACTACGCCATGCAGTTGCGCCACCCCGTTAGAAAATGTTGCCATCTTCAACGCCAACACAGCCATACTGAAAGGCCCAGATAAATCACCCGTATTCTCACGCCCTAGTCCTAAAAATTGCTCTTTGGGCAAGCCAAAGATTTCTGCATAGTATCCTAGGTAGTACATAATTTTGTCGGGAGCGAACAAGTCAATTCCCGCTGGCACTGGCGTGTGAGTAGTAAAGATGTTGCTGGAAGCCACTACCTGTCTAGCTTGGGCATAATTCAACCCTTCTTCTTGCATCAGAATGCGGATGCGCTCTAAAGCAGAGAATCCCGCGTGACCTTCATTCATGTGGTAAGCGGTGACATTATATCCCAGTGCTTTCAGCATCTGCACACCACCGATACCCAGCATCATTTCTTGGTGGATACGCATATCGATGTCGCCACCGTAGAGCTGATCTGTGATGTCGTGGTCGTAAGCGTTGTTAGGTTCAATATTGGTGTCCAACATATACAGTGGCACCATTCCCACCTGTACGCGCCAGACTCTGGCATACACCTTACGTCCTGGATAATCTACCGCAATCCGCAGTTCTGAACCATCGGGATTGCGCTCTAGGTGCAAGGGCATGTTATAAAAATCGTTGATTGGGTAGCGTTCCTGCTGCCAGCCATCAGCGTTGAGATACTGAGCGAAGTACCCTTGCTGATACAGTAAGCCGACACCGACCAGAGGTAGCCCTAAGTCGCTGGCAGATTTGAGATGATCTCCCGCCAGAACTCCCAAGCCACCAGAATAGACAGGTAAACAATCCACCAGTCCAAATTCAGCCGAAAAATAGGCGTAGCATTCTTTTGGCTTCTGGCTGCGTTGTTTTTGATACCAAGTGCGCTCCTGTAAATAATCTTCTAACTGGCGATCGGCTCGATCCATTTGGGCGAGGAAGCCTTCATCTTCGACAACTTCCAAAAGCCGCCCTTGCGAGATAGTACCCAGCATCAACACCGGATTATGATGACTGGACTCCCACAAATCGGGGTCTAAGCGACGAAATAAATCTTTGGTTTCAACGTTCCAGTCCCAGTGCAAGTTATATGCCAGCCGCCGCAGCGGTTCGAGTCGCGGCGGTAGTGAGGGGGAGACGTTGAATGTGCGAATTGGCTGCATAGGTTGGCAATACTCCTAGTTAAGCTATGGCTATTGTTGACTGTCTTTACCCAATGTTGCCAATTCTTTATACTGTGTTTGTAAAAATGTGATGACTTTGTTAAGGTTTGAAAACAATTCTCTCCTTAACTGCCAAAGTTTACACCAAGGTGTTTCTACGTTTAGACCTTCCCTTCTAGCACATACTTGGTATATTAAAATTTAATTATTTCCTAGGTTTTAAGAACTCAATGCACATTACTTTGAACTAACGATAAATATTTCTATTTATTTTATATTCAATCTGGTAGTTATTACTGAGTCAACAAGACGCAGAGGGGGGAAACCCCATAATTAAAATTATTAGTTCTGGAAAAAGCATGAGTGTCTCGTGGGGATAAGGAGGTAATACAAATATTTCTTTCCCAGTCTCCAGTCCCTACTTTGCAGATTTCCAACAAATTTAGTGAATCATTAATTATATTCTAAATTCGGTAGGCTAGAGTAGGCTACTGCGATACCATTTTTATAATGTAAATCACATCACATAAACTTATGGAGCCAGACTCTTTACCAACCGAGGTGATTCTGACGCATCCGCGTCAGTCCCTTGGTAGAGTCCAACTCGATTGGACACCCCAACCTGGAAATTATCTAGATTTTGAAGGTAAAACTTACGCAGTTTTAGAGCGCCGCCACAGATACCAATTTAAATCAGGGCGTTACCGCTTGAATACTATAGCTATTTACGTCCAATTTGCTCAAAGACCAGCAGAAAAAACTTTAGTAGAAGGACGTTGGGTAATTGGTGATGCTACCTGTAGCTATAATGCTTATTCTGAAATCATTCGCTGTGCAGTCAATCCAAATGGACCTTGCGAGTCTTGCCGTTTCTATGAGAAGGATGAATGATAAAAAATGAAACCTTTCATATTTTACCCTTTGTCTTTTAGCCTTCTTCAAACATTTCTCCTACACTTAGGCGAGTACCATTAACAAAATCCCATCCCGATTGGGGACGTTTGCCAGCTGGCTGAACTTCTTGCAACAGCAACAGACCCTTGCCAGTTTGGACGATCGCTCCAATTCCCTTGGTGATGCTTACCACTTCTCCGGGGCTACCCGATATACTTGACAAATCAGGCAATTTATATGCAAGTTCTTGTAATTCTGTTGGGAGTTCGCGATCGTAAGCAGAACCAAGGGGAATGGTAGCTGTAATTTTCAAGGCTTGGCTGCGAAAAGTAGTAGTACAGTTTGGGTAAAAGCCTCTGATTTGATTATGTAATTGAATAGCACTTTTTGACCAATCTAACCCGTAATCCTGCTTTTGAATCAAAGGTGCATAAGTCGCTTCAGAATTATTTTGCGGAACTGCTTCAATTTCCTGACGTTCTAGTTTTAAAAGGGTTTCTAGCAATAAATCTCCACCAATTGCAGATAACCTTTGAGCTAAATCTTGAGCATTATCAAGCAATCCAATAGGTGTAGTTGCTTTCAGTAGCATTGCTCCAGTATCCATACCCGCATCCATTAACATTGTGACGATCCCCGTTTCCTTTTCACCGTTATACAGACACCACTGAATCGGAGCCGCACCTCGATATTTAGGTAAAATCGAGCCATGCACATTAATGCAGCCCAATTTTGGCATATCTAAGATTTCTTGCGACAAAATTTGTCCATAAGCAACAACAACAAACACATCTGCGTCTGATTGTTTGAGTTGTGTTAAAGTGTCAATGTCTTTTTTGACGCGCTGGGGTTGCCATACTGGTAAGTTGTGAGCGATCGCTACATTTTTTACTGGTGAAGGGGTAAGTTTATTTCCCCTTTCCCGACGTTTGTCTGGTTGTGTAACAACCGCCAAGACTTCAAATTCTGGTTGATTCAGCAACTTTTCTAAAGTAGGGACAGCAAATTGAGGAGTACCAAAAAATATGATTTTCATTAGTCAATAGTTAGTTGTGAGGCAGTCCGGTGGTGAAGCAGTCCGGTGAAGCACTTGCTGTCTTCTCCCAAAGGGGAGACGCTGGCGCGAAGGCGGTTTCCGTCGATAGCAAAGTGCTGTTAGCGCAGCGAAGCGCAAGTCCTCTCCCAAGGGGAGCCACTGCGGTGAGGCAGTCCGGTCTTGGTGGTTTTCCCAAAGAGGAACTGCCGTTAGCGTAGCGTTAGCGAGGCAGGAGCGTCACCCGTAAGGGTCGGTTGTTAGTTGTCATCGGGAAGTAGGAGTCAGTATTTATTCTCCCTCATCTTCCTTATTTCCTTACTCAGCAATCCTAATACACTAGCAAAACCTAGGTTTATTTGATAGACTGATGAAGTTGTTGGTAAGCAAATAAGCTGATATCAACTGTATTTGCTGCTAGTATTTCTAATTATTTGGCTATGTCTATCGACAGGTCATTTATGTCTACCTACTGAATCTCTTTTATAACTATGCCTTTGGATTTGGCTATAGGTATATTTGCGTTTGATAGAATTGCGCTTTTGCAATTGTTACAGTTACGATTAATTTCTTGCTGAGGGTGGATGCTAATGGTATTTTTCGAGTATCATGTGATGTGCGTCATCTTTCCCAGCTTTTAAAGTAACGCCTCACTTCTATCGTTATTGGGGTCTGTGCTGTTGTAGCAGGAAATTAGGGGAGCCTCCTGCGACTTAGCTATTGCTAACGCCACTCCCAACAGCCCAGCTATTCTGCTCTACCTTCGTGCTGCCAGTATCTGTAGGCTACATGATACTCTTAATACTCTCTAACCTAATACCAGCGTTCTGGCATGGTTGGATGTAAGGGGTAGCAAAAGTCTATTTGATGCAGTAATTACTTAGTTAATCTGCGTTAGATTTGTGCTGGCAAAATTCCCGTAAAAAACAGTAATTTGCTAGTCAAAGGTGCAAATAATGATATTAGATTTTTGTAAAAATATACAAATTTGAAGGAACTATCTCGTTCAATTTTTGAGTTTCTTGTTATACCTGTAATTATCTCCTACCCACTAGCTACACAGTCATTGCTCCTCACACAGCAACCACCCCTCTAGAGAGTCCACACATGCTTAAACCCCTCTTGCTGTCAGGATGGTTCCGCGCTCAACCATTTCTCAATTACATTGTCGTTGTAATGCTGATTGCCCCCTTAGTTGCGGCATCAGGCCATGCTACCTCAGCGAAACAATTGAAAGTAGTAGCAAAAGTCACTTCTGAAACTGGAGAATCTGACTCTGTGCCACAAGAAGTTGCTGCTATTAGCGAACCTGAGTTAGCGGAAATATTAAAGCTTTCTCCAGTCAACTCCGCAACTGAAGAATTAGACTCTGTATCATTGGAAATGGATGCTGTTAGAGAACCGCCAACATTACAAGCGGACAAAATTGAGTCTTTAGTGGCAGAAGATTATTCTCTATCAAGCAGTGATAAAGCCGATATCGGTTCATTGGCGGCAGTAGAACTCGCACCAATACCAGAGATATCTGTTAGTGAACTAAATTTAACGCCAAAATTCAAAGCTGCTCATATCCAATCTTTTACAGGAGAAAGTAATTCTCTGCCGAGGAAAGTGCCTATTGTTAAATCATTGGCAGCAACTCAAATTACGCCAGTTGTACCAATTCTGACGGAATCACAACCAGATTCGACGACGGGAACACCTGCTGCTGAACAACCTGATGAGTCACAAGCAGTCCAAGCAGACCCAATAGGAAGTCCGCATCCGATACCTTGGAAATGGATTGTGGCAACTCAGGAAGCTGTTGGTTCCAAAGGTATTTCTGGAGTGCGCTATTACCGCAGTGTACCTGTGGTTTCTCCTGATGGGAGATATGTGGTTTATAGCCGGGTACAAATGCAAGTAAAACCTGAAATGTACAACAGCAGAGTTACCAGCGTTCTATTTGTAGAAGATAAACAAACTAAGAAGTTACAGGTGATGGCTTCCACTGCTACTGTCAGCGATCCTTTAGTAAGCACAAATGTTTCATCATCGGAACCGAACGACACAAATGGGAAGATCGGGGTGTTAGTTCCTGTTAGCTGGTCAGAAAAAAGCGATCGCTTCTTAGCACGTAAATTTGAAGGAGTATTCAACACAGGTGATGCTACAGACCATGCAGTGATTTGGGATCGGCAAAAAAATCAAGCCAACACCGTTGCTCCTGCTCAAGAAGAAGACGACCATGAAAAGATTGCGGTGTTGTTAGGTTGGAGTAAGAATCAACCAAATAATGTACTATTCCGTGCAGGTGAAATGGGAGACGAGAACTGGCCCTTGGTACAAGTTGATACTAATGGGAAGACAGTAAATACTACAGATGCAGATCAGCCTATTACTTTTGGTCAAAAAATTACAGGAGTTTGGCCAGGTTCACAAGTTGCTTCTAGATAGTTCATCGAAAAATCAATCAACTCCCGTTGTCGGTATAGCTGACTGCGGGAAATTTTTTTTGCAAAGGGATTTTAGATTAAAAGTCTTGACCACAAGTCAATACAAACCTTGTGGAATTCTTTAATTTTTAGACGTGAATAGCAAGTGTGTTGCGAGCAAAACTGAGTGACCGGGCTGCGGATATGGGACAATACTAATATCTCAGCACTTATCTATCAAGTGCAAAACTAGCACAACTGCTATTAGTGGTTATTTAGTTGAAAAAGTTTACTATTTAGCCATTAGCTTTATCTCGCTTTGCCTAAAAAAACTGTTTATGAGCAAAAGACCAAAATTCAAAAGTCAGGAGAAATCGATATTCTTCTGGTTTCTGACTCCTGACTCCTGACTTTTTGGAGATGGTTCGCTGCTTTCCAATTCGGGTGTTTCAAGCAACATGTCTTTTACTCGACGGATTGGCAAATTAGCAATTAAGGCTGTCGTCCGTTGGTTGCTTTCTAGAGAAAATTCCAAACCATTCGTTTCGACTTCCACATAGCGACAAACTATTTCTAAGATTTCTTGCCGCATTTTTTCTAAAATCTGAGGTTCTAAGGCAGCGCGATCGTGGGCAATCACCAATTGTAGGCGACGTTTTACTTGAGCGCGACTGTCGTCAGAACTGCGAGAAAAAAGTCGTTCTAGAAGTTCAATCATTGCAAATAGGTCTGTGGCGGAGATTGGAAAATGAGTTAAACAATCTTTGTCCACAACAACTTTCGCAGACGAGCGAAGATGTTGTCTTGGGGTGAGTCAAAATCCAGAAAATCAACCGTTTCCCCTTCCAATCTACGAGCGATGTTATCAAAGGCTAAAGCAGCTACAGACGGAGTTTCCGCTAATACCAAAGGTTCTCCGCGATTGGTAGAGACAATAACACGCTCATCGTCAGGGATCACCCCAATTAGGGGTATTGCGAGAAGTTCCTGAACATCTTGCACTGACATCATATCATTTGCCCGTACCATTGCGGGTCTGATACGGTTAATTATTAAATGAACACGCTTGACACCTTGCGCTTCTAGTAATCCCACTACCCGATCAGCATCACGAACTGCGGAGATTTCTGGCGTGGTGACGATTAGGGCTTCTTTGGCGGGGGCGATCGCGTTTTTAAAGCCGTTTTCAATCCCAGCAGGACTATCAATCAGTACGTACTGATACTTTTGTGCCAGTGCATTCACCAATAGCTTCATCTGTTCGGGATTGACTGCATCTTTAGAGCGATTTTGTGCTGCTGGCAAAAGTACGAGGTTGGGTAACCGCTTATCTTTCACCAAAGCTTGTTCTAAGCGACACTCTCTAGACAGCACTTCTACCGCAGTATAAACGATGCGGTTTTCTAGCCCTAGCAGCAAATCCAAATTTCTTAGACCAAAATCCGCATCAATTAGGGCAATTTGTCGCCCCATTTTGGCTAAAGCCATACCTAGATTTGCTGAAACTGTGGTTTTACCCACCCCTCCTTTGCCGGAGGTAATCACAATAATGCGAGTCATGATGTGAATGCGCTCGATTGGCGTTCAGGAAATATAGAACAATAAATTGAAGTATGTAAATTGAAGTATAAAGTATGAAGTATCGTATCAGATATGAAGAAATATCTGAGCATAGTGACGAGAGCAAGGTATGAATATTTTTATTTCATCCTTTAGCCTTTAGCCTTGAACCTAGCCTGCGGCAAGCCGCTACGCGTCTACATCCTTCATCCTTCAAGTTAATATTTATAGGACTTGATTGATCCTGTTGAATTGGTTTTTGGAAAAATCATTTGCCCTAGCGATGCGAATTCCTTGGGGGGTAATATGGGCCACTTCGGGAAAAAACTGCATCGGGGATTTCTCTGGTGCCCTGGCTACAGTATCTGCGATCCGCAATTGGGTTGGTTCCATTTGCAAGGCCATAATCAGACACTCACGATTGCCTCCAGCACCGGCATGGGCAATTCCTCGTAAACGTCCCCACACCAAAATATCTCCTTGTGCAATTACAATACCACCTGGATTTAAATCTCCTAAGACAATTACTGAACCAGGATGACGAATTTCTACTCCAGAACGTATTGTCATTTCCAGATAGAGGGCATCTGCTTGGGGTGTAGAGGTGACTTTTAACCCCGAACTTAAGGAGGTTTCTGGCTGTATCTGTTCTACAGAATAGCCAGATGTGACAGCAGCGATCGCGGTTTGACGACGACTAGTTGCCACAGATTTTAGTTGGAGTTGAACTTCGCTGAAGGATTCAGCCAGTTCTTGGAGTTGTCTGCCATCTAGTAAGCGATCGTGTGCTATTAAATGCACTGCTGTATTAGGTGTACGCAGGCGATCGCCTGCATTCAACCGGAATTTCAATTGTTGCCAAATTTCAGACCAAGTAAGTTCTGAGGCAGGTACTTGAAATTCTGTGGGTAAAATTACTACTAGTCGTCCCTCCTCACTTTTCAATTGGACTTGGATATTATTGTTGAATTTATTCTCTACTATTGCTGACTCAGTGAAATTGATATCGAAAAAAGTAGAATTTGCATCGATATCAGTGGAAACATTATTGGACTTGCTATCTGGGATAACAGGCTCTGTCTCTACATCGTCAACGGTAGAATTTGACTTTAAATAGAGGAGAACAGAATTTAGCTCTGCATCCGGGATGATAGAATCAGAATCTGCATCAGAAATGGCTAAATTTGGCTCCATATCAAAAACGGTAGAATTGACCTCTATATCCGAAAGGTCAGAGATGGATTCTGCATGAGGAAGTGCAGAATTTGACTCTAGATCGGGAGTAGCAGAATCAGAAGTCATGCAGCACCAGCCAAAAGACAAGGGATACACCGAGTAATTACCAATATTAGTTGCATAATGCAACAATATTTTCACTTAGTATTTTTAGTTAATCTTTTGTAAATTGTCCCTAAGGCATCAGCATCGCCAACATTACCAGGAAACAGCACAACTGGCAAATTGGCAAACTGGGGATGGTCAGAGTTTGTAATCACTATCGAACAACCAGGTAAAATTTGACCAAGTAACCGAGCTGATGTTAAGGCAAGACCTGTACTCAAGACATCGTTTGAAGTAATGCCACCCTTACCGATCAAAAATCCGATATCCGATGGTAAACCTCGCACAATATCCATTAATAGACTTGAAACCTTCACCCCAAACTCCAATCGTGTTTTCACATCCTTAAAAGTAAGTTCTTGACGACTGGTATAAACTACTGGTGTTTTGCCAGAGTTGTGTGCCGTCCGTATCTTTTCTAGGATATCGTTTAGTAGTGTAGCAGATTGATTTTCTCCATCAAGTAATCGTGCTACATCCACTTGTATACCTACTATCCCCTCTACTTGCAACAGTGCCTCTAACTGCTGAGTCGTCTTTTTGACATGGGAACCAACAATTATTGCACCTGGTTTACCTTGCCGCACGTACTTTGCCATATTTTCTGCGGCAATGGGTTGGGGAGGAAAGGCAGCTAAAGCCGTTAAGATACTGGCAGCACTGCGAAATAAAAAGCGTTTTCCTTGACTTACTGCGGTCAATACATCGACTGCAAAGGAGTTGAGATCCGCTTGGGTTTCACCATCAACAACAGCACACTTATTACCACTGAGTTTTAGTAAGCGTTCGAGACTATCAGCACGGATATCGGTGAGTAAAAATCTTTCTACTGCCTCAGCACTGATACGTCCTTGAGTCTTTTCTTCTACGTACTTGGGTAAATAACTGTGATGGTAGCTAAAGACTGAATCTTTGGCAAACTCAGTTTCATGTACTGGTGTGGGTATGCCATCGATAATCAAGTAATGTATGCTATCGCGGGTAATGCGTCCGCCCTCAAAAAATGCGGGAACGAGAAAATGAGCATCAAATGGCCCGAGTTCAGTAGCGATCGCATCTGTTTCAATCGGATAATGTCCCCGCAAAGTAGAATCAGAACGGCTGACAATCAGAAAATCAGTAATACCTTCAGCAGCTAATGCCAGTTTCAAGTTCTGGCAAACTTCTTTAGTAACAGCAGCAGCTGACTCTGGAGGCATAGCTCTAGTATTCGTTAGCACAAAGAAAATCGGTGACTCATCCCGTAAGCCAGTGCGTAAAGTGTCCACATCCCAGTGCATTAGCAGCAAACAGCTGTGGACTGTTTGAGAACCCGTGGGGTCATCATCCAGGACAATTATTTTCGGTTTATTGCTCATTTAAGTCACTAGGGGTATAGGGGTGTAGGGGTGTAGGGGTGTAGGGTGTAGGGGAAAGGACAAGCCCCAACAAAGAGTGGGTAGAAGCCCCGTTGCAAAGGACGATTGTGTTGGTCGGGGATTTATGCCCCGACCAACACCGTGACCCCCTACACCCCTTACACCCTTACACCCTTACACCCCTAGTTAATCTTCTACTATGTACTTAAATAAATCATCAATCACTCGATTAGCTGTGATATAGCTGCCAGAAAGCCAATATTCCCCAACCCCATAAACTTTACCTTGTTGGACAACCTTTAGTTTTGACCACAGAGGTTCTGTTTGGAGTTGCCCAATTGCTCTTTGGGACTCAAGAGGGCTGTTAAAGCGGGAAGCTATTAAAAACAAGGCATCCCCATCCAATTTAGCGAGCAATTCTGCGGATATAACGTAATTAACGGGGTAATTTGATAGCTTACGAGTTGCATTTACATCTAGATCCTGCGAGGGTGGACGCTGCAAACCAAAATCCTCTAAGATGACACCGGAAAATGAACTTTTAGTGACCAAATTAATCGCTCCTGGATTGAGGCTGACTACAGACACTTTCATATTTTTGAGTCTGCTTCCTATTTTGGTTTTGAACTCGGCTATGCGTGCGTTGTACTGCGATACGATTTGTTTAGCCTTCTCGGTTTTACCCAAGAACCTTGCTATTTGGAAAAATGGTTCTTTCCATTGCCCGTTATATTTCATTGTGTCTAGAACCGTGGGTGCGATTTGCGACCATAAACGGTAAGTATCTTGATACCAACCTACACTACCCAATAGTAAGTCGGGCTTAAGAGCTACAACCTTTTCGATGTTGACTGGCCAGCCAATGTCAGTAATGTCTTTCGGTATATTTTTTGGATCTAAATAGTGAAGGATTGGCCCAGGAATTCCTAAGAGCTTGACTCCCAAAGCTGTAGCCACTTCAGCTGCATACCAATGTATAGCTACAACTCGCTGGGGGTGGAGGGGAACGGTAGTTTCACCCATTGCGTGTGCGATCGCCCGGACATCTGTTTTTAATGGCGATAGAGTAAGTTGCCTGCTATTATGCGGGTTTATCCAGTAGTTACAAGCGCATAGTGACACCAGGCAAAAAAGGGCGATCGCAAATAGCCGCATTTTGCGACTTCGCCAATTTCTCACAAGAGTTCTCAAAACCTCCACCCCGCTCGAAACTCTACTGTAAAAGGATCGCCTGGAACAACACTCAGAATACCTCTGGCTGATTCATAATATTCAACATCGAAGATGTTTTTAAAATTCAGCGAAAGGTTGAGGTTATCATTACGGTAATAAATAGCTGCATCCGTCTGTAAATGTGAAGGTAACTGGAATGAGTTAAATAAGTCGCCTTCCTTTTCGCCGACATAAAATAACCCTAGTCCTAATCCCCATCCTTTCAAATCTCCTTCTGGTACTATGTAGGAAGTCCATAGGCTAAAAGTGTGTTCGGGTGAATTTTGCAGGCGGTTGCCAACTGGATAAGTAGTGTCTTTGGTAATCCATGCATTCAAGTAACCATAGGAAGCAGCTACATTCCATCCTGGTAAAATCTCCCCTGTGAGAGTTAATTCTATACCTTGGCTTTTTTGCTCGCCTGTTTGAATGAAAAACCCAGGGCCTCGACCTGGCTGCAAGTCGGGAGTTAAAACGTTGTCTTTAGTCAAATCAAACAGCGCCAAGGTAGCAGATAAGTTATCGCCAAAATCAGCTTTGACTCCTACTTCGTATTGAGTACCGCGAGAAGGTTTAAATATATCTCCTCTACCAAAGCTAGTTCCAACATTCTGTGTAAACGATCTGCTGTAGCTAGCGTAGAGAGAAACTGGTTTAATTGGTTGATAAACAATGCCCACTCTGGGAGTAAATGCTGAATCGGATTGACTGGTTGTTGTAGATGAAGAAGTGATATAGTTTGTAACTATGCTTTTAGTCTCCACCCAGTCAAAACGTCCGCCCAGTACTAACTTCAAATTATCAGTCAGTGAAATTTGGTCTTGGGCGTAGATACCCAAAGCATCATTTGTCTCATCTGTATTGGTGGAAGTGATTAAAGAGCCTCTATCACTTCCATATACTGGATTGAATAGATCGATGGGCGCTAGAGAAAAGCTTTTGTTAGGGAATACAGGACTTCTATTTCGGTACAAGTCAAAGCCGAGGAGTAGTTGGTGTTGAATGCTGCCAGTTTTGAATTTACCGACAATATTTGTGTCCATGATGTAATTGTTCCAAACAGCTCCATCATAAAATTGAACTGTTCGTGTGGCTGTGCGTTTGTTTGGTCTAAGTCCGCTAATACTTGCAACATTTTGGTTGTAGCGCATAAACAGAGCATTGAAAGCATTTTGCAGTGACCAGTTATCACTGAAGCGATGTTTGAAGTTATAGCCAATGCGATATGTTGTGCGATCGAGCAAATCATTTTCAGGCTCTCCCACATACCGACTTAGAGGTATCTTGCCATTGGGATTAGGAAGTATGGTTCCTTCAGCAGGAAGAGTTCTACCACTGTTCGTCTGCCTAGTATAGTACTGCCCTTCAATCGTTAGCGTTGTGTTGTCGCCAATACGCCAAGTGACGACAGGTGCAATCTGAAAACGCCTTGAAAAGGTCAAATCGGTGAAGTAATCTCTATTCTCGAAGTCAGCGTTCAGTCTATATAAAAGTCTTTTGTCAGAGGTTAGAGGGCCAGACAAGTCAACGGCAGGTTTATAGAAGCCAAAACTGCCAACACCAAAATCTACTGCGTAATAAGGTGTGTCAAGGGGTTGTTTAGTAACAATGTTAACTATACCTCCGACTTCGAGTTGACCGTAGAGTACAGAAGCAGGGCCTTTGAGAATCTCGATGCGCTCAACGTTGCTCAGGTCTGTTCCTAAAGTTGAACGGTTGACAAAATCCTTCAAACCGTTCCGCAGAGTATTACCACCACCTTCAAAGCCTCGAATAGTATAAAGGTCGAATATTTTGGATGAGTTGGTTGATGGCATCAAACCGTAGTTTCTGACCGCCTCAGTAACATCACGCGCTCCTTGGTCTTCGATCAACTGCCGAGGAATTACCTGAACTGTAGCGGGAATGTCCCGTAGTGGCGTATCGGTTTTTGTTCCTAGACTGGTATTGGGAACACGATAACCTGTATCTGGGGAACCAGTTACCTCTAGTTCAATTGGTTGCTCCTCTTCAGTCGATGGTTTTTGCTCTGGTGCAGTTGTCGGTTGTTGTGCAGTCGATGAGTTAACACTCACTCCAAACACTAGCCCTTCATTACTATCAAACAACTCTACCTGTAGTACTCCTGCTTCACTAGTTACAGTTAACTGAATAGTATTAGCATCCACATTACTAACAATCACCTCAGCAATTCCTGTTGCTGGTTTTTCTTGTCGGAATGCATTACCGGTGGCTAAACGCAATTGAGCATTAACAATATTTGCTGTGTAAGAGTTACCTTTAGTTTTTGGAGCGACTTGCAACTGTTCACTTTTGGCATTCGTCTCTAAAACCACCTCTATCCCTTTGTCAGTAGCATTAACTTTAACATTCGTAATATGCACCGCTTGATTTACGGGTAGAGGTATGGTGTCTGATTGCGACTGTACTAGCAAATCCGCGCTAGTCCGCTTCACCTCAAAGTCACTTAATCGCAGAATCTTTTTTGTTGGATCGACAGTACTAGGCGATGAATCTTGAGGTAATGGTTGCTTGTCGTTAGCGATCGCATTTGGTATCCCTTGTGATAGAAGAGAAAGAGCGAATGCAAACAAAGAACTGGTTACAAATAGACCATGCAAACAAAATGTAGGTATTTTCTCTTGATTCACTCCTTAACCTCTCACACGCCTTATAGAACCTACCGTTTAAATAGCAAGCAAGAAAAATTAGGGTTATCGGAGAACTAATAACCCTTAATTTCTATCTATACTCATCTCCAATAAAGACCTGTCCCTATGGGCAATTTTTAGCGGACATTTGCGATATGACGGTATGATGCAAACATATTACCAACTATAGATGCTAATTACCAATAAAATTGGTAATGAAACCTTGACAGAATAAATCAAGGGAAAAAGTTAGAAAACTGCTTACCCAGGTGGCACGAAGAAAAGGTGAAACCTTGCGCTTGGTTGAGTGTAGTGGTCTGTCCCATTAATTTTGATAGGTTACTATGAGTTTAGGATAGGCGTGGTTGTTTGATTACAACTGACAACCAGTAGGGTAGCAATGAGAGAAAGACCTAACTCAACAAAGCAATGATTCGTTTACCATAAACTACTAACAGAGATTCTTTTTTGAAGAAGAATTCAGAATTTAGAAGTCAGGAGTCAGAACAAGAGCGTGAGGGATTCAAACCCGCCACTAATTGTAGACCGCTAAATTTTCAATTTAGCGGGGGTCTTAAACCCGTTTATTCATTTGCCACTCGCCCAGAATTCACCAATTGAATTCTGGCTTCTGACTCCTGAATTCTGTTTTGATAAAATTAGTAGTTGGTAAAATCGTACCAACGATAGTCCAATATTTTTTAACTAATTTGGTAACATTATGCCCAGAAAGGAACAAGGGTGGGTTACATTCCAAACGTCGGAGGAGGAGCGGAAAATTCTGGAGGAGTTCTGCGAGCAGTTTCAGCGAACCAAGACAGAGATTCTACGGGAACTAGTGCGTAGTCTCGAACGAAACTCTTTACCAGTATCATTAACAACTCAGATTGTGGAAATGGAAAATGCTTACACTCAAAAGCCTGAGATAGAAAATAGTATTCAAAAAAAACCGCTAAAAGTTAGCTCCCGCAATGTCCTTAAGGGTGTTGTCAAAAGGATTGTAAAAGACTCAGTTAATAGCGAGGTAACACTGGAGATTGTCCAAAAAGTTGAGTTAACCTCAATTATTACCAGAGTGTCCGCAGACGAGTTAGACCTGTCGGAAGGAAAAGAAGCATATGCCGTCATTAAGTCCAACGATATTGTAATTGCTATGGAATAGAAATAACTAATTTAGTCTAGAGTTGAGAAGTAATATTGTTGACCTCCAGATAATTGGTGCGGATAGCGATCGCTTAATCCCTGCAATTGCATCGCTATGAGCTGTTCTTCTACCTGCACTCAGATACTCCCAGTAGATAATCTATTATTTTTGCACTAAAAAACCGATGCGGCGATCGCGGCTTGGCAAATTAATTCTTTGTTCTGAGTCAAACAGGACTTTGCTATTCAAAACTATACGTCCGACTATAAAGCGGCTTGATTTCCTCCATTGCATCTTTGAGCCTAGCAGCTGCTGATACCATCAAATTTGCTGTTTGGGCTGCTGGGCTAGCAGTTGACGATGAGTTACTGATCCAACTTTGTCAGAGTTTATTACCAATTTTGTTGGTAATAATTTGAAAATCTGGTAATAATACATAAGGTGTTTTTTTAATATCAATTAATGATTGATATCTACCACCTAACAGATGTTTGCGTCGGTTGGGTGGTTTATTTGCTTGCATCATTCAAAATTACCTAAGTCTGTCCATGCAGTAAATAGGAGATGATGCTTATCTTACCAAGGAAACCATTATCTGTAGTTTCCCCCCGATCAAACCCATAAACTGTGTTTCTCCCGAAAATGGCAGATAATCCATTACCAGCGATAGTGTCATGATTTTACTGTCGCTATCGTCTACATCCCCCTACAGAAGCTAACAGGCCAAGAACGTCTGAACCTCTAAAAAGAGTCGAGCACAAGGTTTAGACCTTGTCTTCCTGCCATTTGGGTAAGCAGTTTTCTGGCTTTTTCCTTGATTGGTTCTGTGATGTCAGGGTTTCATTACCAATCTTATTGGTAAATAACACCGATGGTTGGTAATATTTTTGCATCATATCGTTACACCACGAATGTCCGAGCAAAATCGCTCGACCATAGGAACAGGTGTTTGTCGGATATGAGTGTAACTAAAAATCAAGGGTTATTAGTTCTCTGATAATCCCAGTTTTTCTTACTAATTATTTGAACGAGATGTTGCATTAGGCGTGTGAGGTTGAGGAGTGAATCAAGAGAAAATATCTACCTTTTGTCTATATGGTCTATTTGTAGTCAGATACTATCTGAACTCTATTCGAGCAGTGGCTCCTTATAAGTGACTGCCTAGCTTGCAAAGCGCTCTTTGCGCTTGAAAAGGATTCACCTCAAAAGGACTCTTATTTTGATTTTTTGAATCTCCTAGATAACGATCGCATCACAAGTAACACTTTTCTTTGATTATGAACAGAAGAAGACTTCTTAGTTGGATTGCTACGGCAGTTACTAGCATGATGCTGGTAATAGGTTTGCAGTTTGTTAATTTATCACCAGCCAAATCTGCAACCACACTTAACGTGTATGCAGCTGTCAGCTTAACAAATGCACTCAATGCTATTAAAACTCAGTACCAAAACGCTAACCCAAGCGTGAACATTGTTTATACGTTTGGTGCTTCTGGTACCTTGCTTAGTCAAATACAAGCAGGAGCTCCAGCAGATATTTTCATTTCTGCTGCCAACGACCAAATAGATGTTTTGCAGAATTCAAGTCCAAGTAAATTGGTTTCAGGTAGCCGTAAGAATGTTGTCAAAAATCGTCTAGTTTTGATTGCCCCTACGACATCTCCTAGTCCTGGTAGTGCTGCCCTTAATAGCATCAATGGTTTGACCAACGCAAATATTACTGGCATTGCCATAGGTGACTATACAGGTACTCCGCCAGTTGTGCCAGCAGGGGATTATGCTAGACAAGTTCTCACTACACGAGGTATTTTCAATACTGTAAGTTCCAAATTATACCGTGCAAGCAATGTGCGTAACGTTTTAACTGCTGTTGAAAACAAAACTCTTGCAGTTAACGGTGTAAATAAAACTATTAACGCAGGTTTTGTTTACAGAACTGATGCTCTTATTTCTAACAAGGTAAGAATCGCAGACACTGCCCTTACCACAGATAGCGAAGCTATTGTCTATCCACTGGGTATACTCACCAGAACTACAGTTTTATCGACGGCACGGAGTTTTTCTAGCTACTTGAGTAATAGTACTGCCCAGAATATCTTCAAAAATACTTATGGGTTTATCCTGCCTTAATCGCTACAAAGTAAATCAAGTAGTCGTTGTCGTGAATTTTGAACTATTTGGAGTCATGTCTCGTGAAGTTCACTAAAAAACTCTCAATTGTTGTTTGTAGTTTGACCGCTGCTTTCTTTCAGACTGCTGTGATTACCAATGCCTATAAATCAGTAGCACAAACAGAAGGACAAGAACTAATTACGAACGGAAGCTTTGAAATGGATTCTCTTGTAGATCCTAACGATCCCAACGCTCCAAATCCTAATATTACAGGATGGACTAAGTCTGGCGACCCGATGGATATATCAGGTACTAGAATCGGTAACTATCCTAACACTGGTAATCAAGGTTTATCACTGAGTGGATTTTCTGACATTAGCTACATATCACAGACTATCCCTACAGTTAAGGGTCAAAACTACACACTTACTTACTATTTTGCATCCATAGAGGAGCCACCCGATCTCAAGAATAAATTTCAGGTTTTTATCGGTGGCAAGAAGGTTTTTGTTAGTCAAAACACTCCTTTTCAATCTTACACAAAATACACCATATCTTTCAAAGCGAAAGGAGAATCCACAGAGATAAAGTTTGGTTACAAAGCCAAGGATGCATTTTTATTCTTGGATGATGTGAGTGTCAAATCTATACTTTAACATCAAGTGAAAAACTATGGTAATGAAGTCATAGATGATGAGTATGACTAAACCATAGGTATCAGCTTAAGCAGTTTCTGGCTCTATAGTGTTGATAATAATACTGAAATTCATCTGATTAAAAACTCCATTATCGGTTTACCCAGAGAGATTGTTTTGAGTATATGAATTATTATCCATATCAATAGCTAACTCTTATAAACCAAAAGAAAGTTTTTAGTTGTATTGACACTATTTATAGTCAGCTTGTTTTAAACCTTGTCGTAATTTTTAATTATTTGGAGTCAACTTTCATGAAGTTAACTAAAAAAATCTCAATTATCTTTTTTAGTGTTACTACTACCTTAGTTAGCACTACTGTAATCGCCAACACTTATAATGCAGCAGCACAAGCGGCAGAACTTGTTAAAAACGGAAGCTTTGAACTTGACCCACTCGTAGATCCTAACAATCCCAACGCTACAAATCCTAATGTTACAGGATGGACTAAGTCTGGCGATCCGATGGATATATCAGGGATAAGAATGAGTAATTTTCCTCAAAGCGGTAATCAAGGCTTATCACTTAGTGGATTTATAGACCTTAGCTACATATCACAAACGCTTTCTACACAACCTGGTGTAGAATACGAACTTAGTTACTATTTAGCATCTATAGACGAAGCCCCCGATCTTGATAATCAATTTCAGACATTTGTCGGTGGAAAAAAGATTTTCGATCGAAAAGGCATTTCTTTTCAACCCTATACGCAATATAAATTCAATTTCACAGCAGACGCATCATCCACAGAGTTAAAGTTTGGGAATTGGGATAGAAAGGGATTCTTATACTTGGATAATGTGAGTGTCAAAGCTGTACCAGAACCATTGACTATTAGTGGAACAGCAATTGCCGGATTGTTAGGATTATGGCTGAAGAAAAAGCGGTTCACTAGTAGTATTGAAGTCAATAAATAGAGCAGCAATTTTGTTCAAAAATATTTTTAGCTTTGAACTATATATTGTCCTCTAAATATCGTGTCTAGGGCAAACGCACGTAAAAATCAGGGCGAACGCACGGTATTTCTAAAACCCTTGCAGGATAAGGATATTGACGAAAAAATAGGCTAACTTTAAAAACGCCAAAACCCTTGCTATTAAAGGATTCTTATACTTTAGATGCGTTTGCCCTGACGTAAAAATTGACATCCTTGCCATATTAAGGATATCGACCAAAAAATAGACTAAGTAATGAAACGCTCAAATTCTTACTTGCTATTATAAGGATTGTTGTACTTTAGATGCGTTTGCCTTCATTTCAATACTTGTATCTTAATTATTACCAAATTGAATCAAATCTTGTCATTAAATCCTATGAAACTAACTAAGAAAGCAAGTTTGTTTGTTTATGTAATTACTAGCATTTTTATAAGTAATGTTGTGATTAAAAGCATTTATATTTTAACAGTGCAAGCAGTAAAAATTGTACAAAATGGAAGTTTTGAACTCAAGGATTTTGTAGACCATGACAATCCTAATATTTCCAATTTTAATATTATTGGGTGGACTAAATCTGAAGGTGACAAAGGCAATAAAGACTTAATTAAGATTGATAATTTTCCTGCCTTGATGTTTTAGTCCCGTTGTTTCAAAAAACATTTAGCGAAGCAGATTTCCTAAAACTAGCTAAAAGTATATTTAGCAATCAAGTTGGTCAAATAGTATTTGAGGTGTGAGGTTCATGTCTAGTTTTTTACATAATTCATTGTTGATTACTCCAATATTATTAGTAGTTAGTTTGCTCAATGAAGGTGCATCAGCTATTCCAACAGATACACAGACTCTTCAGTTACAGATCAAAGAAGGTGTGGTTGCTCAAACAGACAATCCAGCTGTTGTGACTACACCTATCGGCGTTACTTCATCAGATCAGATCCAGCAGTCCAATGATGACAGCAACAAAAGTCCGAACTCAGTTATGAGTCAGGTTACTTCAGTCTCTCAACTATCTGATGTACAACCTACAGATTGGGCATTTCAGGCTTTGCAATCTTTAGTTGAGCGCTACGGTTGTATAGCTGGATATCCCAATGGTACTTTCCGAGGAAATCGGGCAATGACTCGCTATGAGTTTGCCGCAGGTCTTAACGCTTGTCTAAATCGGGTTAATGAATTGATTACAACCAGCACAGCAGATTTAGTCACAAAAGAAGACTTAGAAACCTTGCGAAAATTGCAAGAAGAATTCGCCGATGGACTAGTTGAAATACGAGGACGGATAGATGGGTTGGAAGCTCGTAATGCACAGTTAGAAAGTCAACAATTTTCGACTACTACCAAGTTAAATGCAGAAATAATTTTCTCTGTTGGAAGTGTGTTCGGTGGGGATAGAGCATTAGACTCCGATCGCTGGAGAAGAATTGAAGCAGCTCCAGCTGGTACAGCTAGAGAGACTGCAAGAGCTAACGAGTATACAGCATCGGGTGGACGAAGGCTTCAAGACAACCCGATTTTCAGCGATCGCATCCGCTTGAACTTAATTAGTAGCTTTACTGGCAAAGACCAGTTATTTACTCGTTTAGAAGCAAACAATACCACAGCCTTTAGTGGGGCAGTCACAGGTACAAACATGACTCGTGTATCGTGGGACGGCGATAACGGCAACAACGTTGTACTGGGCAAATTATATTATCGCTTCCCGGTAGGTGAGAAAATCAACGTCATTGTTGATGCTATTGGTGGGGAGTTCTACGACAACTTCAACACGATTAACCCTTTGCTGTCTTCAACCCCGATTGGATCTCTTTCGCGGTTTGGTCGCTTCTCCCCGATTTACCGCGCTAGTAACACAGGTTCTGCTGGTAATACAGGTTCAGGGGTCAGTGCTATTTTTAAATTGAGCGACACAATTACTTTGTCTGGGGGTTATCTAGCTAGAAGAGGTAATGACGCTAATCCTGGTAGAGGGCTATTTGATGGTAGTTATGGTGCTTTAGCTCAATTAGCATTCCAGCCCAACCAAAACTTTACTCTTGGTTTGAGCTATGCACACTCTTACTTCAGTGGTGGTAATAATGATGTTACAGTTTCGGGGGCTTATGGTAGTGCTTTTGCTAATACCCCATTTGGTGCTGGTGTTGCCACTTCAGCCAATCATTATGGAGTAGAAACTAGCTATCGTTTTAACCCCAAATTTGTACTTTCTGGTTGGGTTGGGTATACTCAAGCGATCGCAGAAGTTAGTTCTGGCGCAAATGTCAATAGAGGCGATAAAGCAGATATCTGGAACTGGGCGGTCACTTTAGCTTTCCCGGATTTAGGCAAAAAGGGCAATTTAGGAGGTTTAATCTTTGGTCAGCCACCCAGAGTAACGAGTAATGACTTTGGCCCTGCTGTTCTGACTCCTACTAGTAATCGTCGTGAAGATAGCGATACATCTTTCCATTTAGAAGGACTATATCGTTACCAAGTAAATAATAATATCTCAATTACACCAGGGTTAATTGTGATATTTAATCCTGAGCATAACAGCAATGTAAACTATTTGTGTATATTTTCTATATTAAGGAATAGTAAAAGTTTGTGTATTTTCTATCTGTAGTCATACATAGGCGTTGCTGAATTACGATATGAATTGTGCGATCGCCTTATCCTCGCGCTTTCTTCGCCCCCGCATCGGAATACAACGGTTTTTAAGATAAAAAACTAACAACCTAATCGATAGTTGCAGCATTTCTACTGACTTAGAATAACAAAAGGTTTTCC
>NZ_JAVRBR020000113.1:0-35246 GCF_034531165.2 Dendronalium sp. ChiSLP03b
AGCAATGAGTAATGACTGTAAAACTAACGCTCTAATCATCATTTCTTCTACCCCTACACCCTTACACCCCCACACCCTTACACCCTAAAACCAGGGTTTTAGGAACAAAACGTAAAAAACCTACACCTGTCAGGCAGGGGAGGCAGGGGAGGCAGACAATGACTAAAGAAACAATTAAAGACCATAAAGATTTGGGAATTTATAAAATTGCCTTTGAAGCAGCAATGAAAATTTTTGAGTTATCAAAGAAATTTCCTGTGGAAGAACGATATTCTTTAACTGACCAAATTCGGCGTTCATCACGTTCTGTATGTGCAAACATGGCGGAAGCTTGGAGGAAACGCCGCTATGAAGCAGCATTTGTCGCTAAATTAAATGATTGTGTTCGCGAAGCGTGTCGTAGACAAGCTGAAGCATCTGAAACTCAGACTTGGATTGAATTTGCAGTTAAATGCAACTACATGGATGTGGAGGCGGGACGAGAACTTTATGGAAGTTACAACCAAGTTTTATCAGGTCTAGTGAACATGATTAATAATCCATCACCTTGGTTTCTAAATCATTAATCTCCCCTGCCTCCCCTGCTCTCTTTTCACGCTGGTTTCCAAGTGCCGTGGAAGCTGTGGGGAATAACACTGGGTAATCCTAGTTGACAAACGGGTTCTGCGTCTAGGCGATCGCTATCAAATACCCAAACTTCACTGCGATCGCAGTTACCATCGTAAACTACTGTTAACACCCAGCCTTGCTCGGAATTTTCGGTATCTTGTGCGTGGATGGGTTCTGAAGCATAACGATTTTCTCCTAAGTCTGCTTCGGTGAGAGTTCCGGTTTTGTAGTCAAAACGAGCGATCGCGCTTAATAAATCTTTCTTTATATCCCCGTTTTGCGACAGTAATGATAGATATGTAAAACGCCAAGGTTGCCCAACTTGCGATTGCTGCACCACTGGAAACTCACACTTGCGGTTGACAACTTCTTGTATTGCTGTCACCTTACCAGTTTGAGGATTTAAATGCACTTGCCACAATGTTCCTTTAGAAAGTGTATGCGTCTCACCTGTCGCAACTTCTCTAAGATTTTCATTGGTCTGTTGAAAATCGGAATATCGTACCATATCCAAAATCACTGAACCGTTTTGATCTTCATAAGCATTACCAAAATGCCACTGAAACCAAGGCTCAGTTTCGCCACGACTAACTAAGGATAGGTTTTCGCGGTCAAAGATTAACACCTGGGTTCCTAACTGAGGTTCCCACAACAGAGATTCACTGAAGGTAGTCAAACCTAGCATCACTGAGAGCATTTTCATCCCTATCGGCGGCACGAAAAACACCAGATACTTTTGTGTCAGCACAAAATCATGAATGATAGAGCAGCGGTCTAACTTGAAGGCAGTTTTTTGGATAATCTTGCCAGTGCGATCGCTCTTATAAAGGTTCAGCTGTATAGAACTGCCGATGCTGACTCCAAAGTTAAAAATCTCGCCTGTGTGGGGATCGCGCTTGTAATGAGCAGAATAAGGTAATTCTTTAGGTAAGGCTCCTAAATTATCTAAGCCTATAGTTTCCAGAGTTTGCAAATCGAGGGCATAGGGATTGCTTGCTTCCCACAAAGCTAACAGTTTATCTGGTAAAGCCAAAACTGAGGTATTAGCTGCATTCTTCATCGGCTGGAACCAGCGCTTCCAGATTGGGCCTGGTCTGTGCATTCCATAAACACCATAGAGGAAGCGATCGGCTTGAGTTTCTGCTTGGTATTCTGCTGTTTGCACGTAGCGATAGGTTCCGATAGCTCCGCCATCGGTAAAATGAACGGCGAGAATTGCGCCATCGCCATCAAACCAGTGACCTACAGGCATACCGCCGCGTTCTAAGCGTGCTGGGCCATTACGATAAAGTGTACCGCGCAAGCCATCGGGAATTTTGCCAGAGATAATTGGCAGTTGGGTGAGAGGAAATTCTGTAGCAGGTTTAGCGATCGCACCTGCCCAAGCTTTTTTTGTTGACTTTTTCTCAATTGTCTGCATTTAAAATATTTTTAATCAATTATGCACGTACATAACTGTATTCTGACTTTTTATTCCTGAGTTTGCAGCCAAATAGTGCGATCGGACTGTGCTGAAAAGTCTAACAAAGCTTCACTCAAAGCATCTAGCTGAGTAATTGACAAACTTTGAATTTGCGACTGAAGCGCAGCAGAAACAGCCCCAATTCGGTGGTTTAGTAAGCGTAAGACAAGCTCTAACTTCCCTCGTTTCATGCCCTCTTGAATAATTTCCCGATCAAGAGGCGCTTCTTGCATAATGTCCTCCGCAAATATTGGCGAATTAGTTGTTTATCAAACTTTAGACTTGCCAATAACTCTACACAAGCAGAGATATTCTGCTGTTGCTCTGGTTCTTCGATTCTATCTATCTGTGCGACAACTTGTTCTGAGTAGTTATGCAAAAATTAAATATACATTGTCATTACGAATGTAGCGAAGCGAAATGAAGTAATCGCAAGGGCTGAGATTGCTTCGCTTCGCTCGCAATGACGGTAAATATTTTTGTTCATAAATATGGTTAGCAACTCCTTATTGTTGCTCAACTGCTAGGAACCAACAACATCCGCGCCTCAATTGCTTCCCAGGTTTGAGGCGACACCCGCACCGCAGCTTGTTTACACTGGATAATTAGGTAATTGGCGTAGAGATAATTTCCTAATGCTTGTGCCTCTTCCTCAGATAAATCGATCATTTTTGGGGTGAGGTTGAAAGCATGAAGTAAGGTTTGTTGGAGACGTTCACCAAATGCCTGATTAACTTGTTCTAGTTGTTTATCATCAGGAATTTTAGCTTTCAGTTGTTTCAGTTGGTCAATTAGCACAGTAAAATTAACGTTATTAAAGATTTGTAATTCTTCAAGTTTACGAATGTATTCGATAACTTCGGCGATGGCGTTGGCGATGACGTAGGCGTAGGCATTGGCGTAGGCGTTGGCGATGACGTAGGCATTGGCGTAGGCGTTGGCGATGGGGTTTGCGTAGGCGTTGGCAATGGCGTTGGCGTTGGCGTTGGCGATGGTGTTGGCGTAGGCGATGGCGATGGGGTCGGCGTAGGCGTTGGCGATCGCCATCGCAACTGCACGTTTACCCACAGGTTTATAATTTCCTTCAGATCCAGCTGTTGCTTGTTCTGCCCAGTTTAATAAAGCTTGCAACTTTGGAGTATTAATCTTTTGTGTTTCCTTTTCCATTAGCAACAGCAATTCATCTGCACCACCGCGCATTAACCCAGCTACTAACAAAAATACTTCTTTCCAACGTTCATCTATTAGATGTTCTGTAACTAATTTCTCAATTTGGCGATGGTCATCAATATATTGTGCTGTTAAATATTCTTGTAGCGTCAAATGAGAAAAAGAATATATATCCTCTGCTCGTTCTACCAAAATACCTTGTTGAATAGCAATGGCATTCAGAACCTTTTCACCATCTAAATACTGAGGTGCATTCAGATTACTCGCTAAAAATGTTTTAATTTGCTGAACAATATCGCGTTGAGAAAAGAATAGCCTATCAGACTCAAAATTTTTATAAGCAATTTCTGATAGTAATATCTCTTCTAGTTCTGTATGCAATCCTTGATAAATTTCATCTCGAAGAATTCGCTTTTCTGATGCCCATTCTTCTAGTAGTATTCGTAGTGCCTTTCGGTAAAGAACACTACGATTATTAGGAAAGCTTTGGGAACGGTCATACACTAAACACAGAAATGTCAGCAATAAAGGTGTATGTGCCAACTCTTTAGCAGCAGAATGTTCTGGCTTTTGCAGTAACTCCCAGCATTTCTCGCCTGTCTTCACCTGTTTATCTACTGCTGATTGAAACCAGTTATAAATAAATTGCTGAATCTGTGTATCATCGAAATCTGCCATTGATACATCGCTAAAGCGGCGGAAACCACTACGGTGAGCAGCTGTGCGACAGGAAGCAACAAAACGATTTTTATCGTACTTGTCCACAAAGTTTTGAATTTGGCTAATTGCCTCTGTCAAATTTTGTGTTGGCACTTCATCCAATCCATCTAGCAAAATTAATAACTTGCCTTCTTCTAAAGCTTTAGCGGTAAATTTATCGGGTGATGGAAAATCGCAATTACGAAACTCTTCAATAATAAATTTTTCAATATTGTTTTCGCTAGATGTAAACCTCTTCAACTCAATAAAAACAGGAATACAAGCTTGTTTAATTCCTCCTTTTTTCCCTTTCAGCGCTTCTAGTCCCATCTTTCGTAAAAATGTAGACTTGCCAGCACCAGGGCCACCAAGCACCATTAAATATTGCTTTTCATTAGCAACTTTAATTCCTTCTTGTTTACCTTTATCTTGAGATTGAAACTTGCGGCTATTAGCTTTGCGATAAAATTCTTCTAAATTTTCAATAGATTCAAAACTACGGATGGCATCATTATCTAAAAATTGAACTGCTGTATAGATCGTTTCTAACTTTACAGGTTCACGCATTCCCAATACTTTAAGAATACCGTGCCGTTCCTCGTAGTTCTGCACATACTGCTTTGATGCAGTGAAAATTAACTCTCTAGTGTTTTCATCTATGGTTTGGCGAAACCTTCCCAGAAGTTTACCACCGCCTCCCCAGAGAGACTGAAAAATAGGAACTGCTACACCACTAACAGCTGATGCCGCCGCTGTTGCTACGAAAGGTTCCATTCCTGTCATAGGATTACCAGTGAATATATTTAAAAATAAAGCATTATTGTAATATCTGGCTCTAATATCATGTCCGGTTAAATAATTTCACGCATAGCAGGACACTTGCGTGCGGGGGTTCCAAGCAAAGTGTTTGTCGCGCAGACGATATTGCTTATTCATCCTTAACTAAGATTATCTGGATCTATTCCCAGCGCTCTTAATTGTTCCGCCAACTGCTGGGCGCGTTGTGCTGCTTGCTGTGCGCGTTGTTCTGCGACTTGGGCCCGATTTTTTGCTTCTTTAATCTGTTCTTCGGGTGTAGGATAACGTTTTCCTTGCTCGTCATACCAATACAACCATTCCCGCATCATCCCGCAATAATTTCCGCGATCGCAACCTATTCCTAAGCCAATCTCTGGTAGCCAAACTGGGTTTCCTTCTTGGAGTTGATATTTACCATTAACTAATTTATGCACTTCCAAACGCGGTTTGCGGCGACGGCGAGAGGAATAAATTACATAATAAAGTACGCCCAATCGTTCGTATTCATGCAATTTGTCAGTGTATTCTTTGCGGTAATTTTGGGAAACTACTTCTAATACTAAAATCGGTATTACATTTTCATCCCACAACACATAACTGGGACGCAATTCTTCATCATAAACCCGCTCTACCCCCAAGCTCAAAAACGCATCTGGCACAATTGCAGGTTTTTCGGGATCTTCATAGATACCCATATCTATCCCAAATAACCAATCCATGCGTTCTGCCCACAGTAGCAGCAATATCGCCTTCAGCAAGCCTGGTATCAATTCTTGTAGTTCATTATCCACAGGCGTTTCATCTGAGTCTGGGAGTTCTTCGGCTGAGGGTAAATACTTAGGCAGATTATACTCTAACATGATGGTTTCCCTAAAACTCAAAGGATACTTGGCTCTAACCAATACCTGTAGCCTCACCAGAATTATAGCGATTTTTCAGTAGGCGATTAGTATTACAATCCTAGATAGCGATCGCACCTACCGATTCATTATCCTACTGATATTAATTGAGGACTTTAAATTCCTACGATAATTACAAATTTATGTCATGAAAACACGTAATTTAGCTATTTTGTAAGTTATATCTATTACCATTTCTAGTATACTGATAACAAAAAGTTTGGCTGCAAATGGTGAATAATACAAATGCTGTTGAGAAAGAAGTAAGATTCAGTAGCTACTATATCGATCCTCTTATTCTTTAATGTTCCGAGTCAGCGCTGAAGCTGAAACGTAAGCTAAGTAAAGGTTATGAGCGCTTACAGTCAAAGCCAAGATGTTCAACCCGCAAAAATTTTGGTAACTCTTAACTATTAATAAATATATCAGTAATGGGTACCACTGATAGTTTATATTTACTAAGAGGGTGGTGCAAACAGCCAACTCTACTTTGGATACTAGGAGGCAGCGCCAAACTAACCCTGTAACTAAGACTCTGATACCGTCACTACAAGAAGTGAAGTGAAGGTTAAATTGATATTAAAACGCATAATTTTTGCTGAATTGCCACGGATAAAGACTAAACTAAAAAGTCTTGTGCAGCAAAACTTGTAACTTTAAAATGAGTTAATCATGTCCAAGGTTCTCGTCTCCGATCCCATTGACCAAGCTGGAATTGACATCCTTTCCCAAGTTGCTACCGTAGATGTCAAAACAGGTCTCAAACCAGCAGAACTTAAAGAAATTATTGGTGAGTACGACGCGTTGATGATTCGCTCTGGCACTCGCGTTACCCAAGAAATTATTGAAGCTGGCACTCAGCTAAAAATTATTGGTCGTGCGGGAGTGGGTGTGGATAATGTGGATGTTCCAACTGCTACGCGTCGAGGAATTGTCGTTGTCAATTCACCAGAGGGTAACACGATCGCCGCCGCAGAACACGCCCTCGCCATGATGTTGGCCTTGTCTCGCCACATTCCCGATGCTAACGCTTCAGTGAAACGCGGTGCTTGGGATCGCAATAGTTTTATCGGTGCGGAAGTTTATAAAAAAACGCTTGGCATTGTCGGTTTAGGAAAAATAGGCTCCCATGTAGCAGCTGTAGCCAAAGCGATGGGGATGAAATTACTAGCTTACGATCCTTTTATCTCCAATGAACGAGCCGAACAAATTGGTTGTCAGTTAGTGGAGATGGATTTGCTTTTCCAGCAAGCAGACTACATCACACTACACATCCCCAAAACTCCAGAAACTACTCACTTAATCAATGCCGTCACCTTGGCAAAGATGAAACCCACTGCCCGGATTATCAACTGCGCTCGCGGTGGGATCATTGAAGAAACGGCTTTAGCAGCAGCGGTTAAAGCAGGTAAAATAGCAGGTGCAGCCTTGGATGTGTTTGAGAGCGAACCACTAGGCGAATCTGATTTGCGATCGCTAGGTAAAGAAATTATCCTTACCCCCCATTTGGGAGCATCCACTACCGAAGCTCAGGTGAATGTAGCAATAGATGTTGCCGAACAAATTCGCGATGTCCTCTTGGGACTACCAGCTCGTTCCGCAGTAAATATTCCTGGACTCGGCCCCGATGTCTTAGAAGAACTCAAACCCTACATGCAGCTAGCAGAAACCTTGGGCAACTTAGTAGGACAGCTAGCTGGCGGACGAGTGGAATTACTCAACGTCCGGCTGCAAGGCGAACTAGCAACCAACAAGAGCCAGCCTTTAGTAGTAGCATCCCTCAAAGGACTACTTTACCAAGCCCTGCGGGAGCGAGTAAACTACGTTAATGCCAGTATAGAAGCCAAAGAAAGGGGAATTCGGGTGATTGAAACCCGCGATGCCTCAGCTCGTGACTACGCCGGTTCGTTGCATTTAGAAGCCACAGGTTCTTTAGGAACTCATTCTGTTACAGGTGCTTTGTTAGGCGACAAAGAAATCCACCTAACCGACGTGGACGGTTTCCCAATTAACGTTCCACCCAGCAAATACATGCTATTTACCTTGCACCGTGACATGCCAGGAATTATTGGCAAACTCGGTTCCCTACTTGGCAGTTTTAATGTCAATATTGCCAGTATGCAGGTAGGCCGCAAAATCGTCCGTGGCGATGCTGTAATGGCTTTGAGCATCGACGATCCCTTACCCGATGGCATTTTGGCTGAAATTACCAAAGTTCCAGGAATTCGGGATGCGTTTACAGTAACTCTTTAGGAGTCAGGAGTCAGGAGTCAGGAGTCAGAAGAAATAATTCCTCCTGGCTCCTGAATTTTGACTCCTGAATTCTGAATTATGGCAAACACTTGGTGGGAATTACAAATTTTATGTGAGCCAGCGCTAGAAGATTCTATATTCTGGCGACTGGAAGATTTTGGTAGTCGGGGTACAGCTAGTGAAAGTCAAGGTAATTCCTGTTTAGTGAAGGCTTACTTACCGAGATTTCAAGCACAGCTACTAGATTTGGCTGCTCTGTCTTTATGGTTGCGTCAAGATGCCCTTTGTGTGGGATTGTCTGCTCCTACTGTGCAATGGCAGTTAATTGATGAAGAAGACTGGGCTACTAGCTGGAAACAATATTGGCAACCCCAAGAAATCGGCGATCGCTTCTTGATCAATCCCGCGTGGCTACCATTACCAGAAGGATCGGAACGGTTGGTGATTCGCCTCGATCCAGGTGTAGCATTTGGTACGGGCACTCATGCCACAACCCAGCTATGTTTAGAATCACTCGAAATGCGCCTGAGTGAATTAGCGCAATCTTTCATTGGTACGAGTGGCAAACACGAACCGCTGGTAATTGCGGATATTGGTTGTGGTTCTGGTATCCTTTCAGTGGGAGCAGTGCTGCTGGGAGCAGAGAAAGTCTACGCTGTGGATACCGATCCCTTAGCAGTACAATCTACCTTTAGCAATCGTGCCTTAAACGAGATTAGTCCAGAACGCTTGATCCCGGCAGAAGGAAGTGTAGATATTGTGGCGAAACTAATTGAGAAACCAGTTGATGGTATCGTCTGCAATATTTTGGCTCATGTAATTATCGAATTAGTTCCGCAAATGAGTGCGATCGCTAAGCCTAGCACTTGGGCGATCTTCAGTGGCATTTTACTAGAGCAATCGAAAGCTGTTGCAGATGCCTTAGAGGAAAATGGTTGGGTTGTTGCTACCCTCTGGAAAAGAAAAGAATGGTGTTGCTTAAATGTGCGGCGTTCTTAAATATTTCATACACCCAACCATTCTTCACGAACTCCAGCTTGCCTCAGTAGCCGTGATAGTAAACCCACACCAATATCACCAGCCAATTCCATTGCTTGGTCAATATAGCTTGCCAGCATTGTCAGTGTTCCTTCCCAATATTGAGTTTTAGCTATGAGTCCCTACTACATCACTTGCGATTTTTGCAGGTTCTGATTCAATATCATCTAGGTGACGAAAAGCCCCGGCACGCCAGCTATCTGCTATATCCTTGATAAAACTGGCTGTGGGAATAGCAATCAACAAACCCAGCACTCCACCTAATTTGGCTCCCACCAACAAGGAAATTACCACCCACACCGGATTTAACCCAGTCAAATTCCCAAGAATACGTGGTGCAACAAAATTAGAATTCACTTGATCGATCGCTACGGCTGCTACTAAGACTTCTACTCCCAGCCAAAAGTTTTGTAATGCCACTAATAGACTAACTATAGCAATACCTATACCCGTGCCAAAGGGGAAGAGGGAGAAGAAACCAATGACGATGCCAAAAAGTAAAGCCAAGGGAACTTTTAGCGCCAAAAACACCAGTATAATTGTCACTCCTAGGACTGCACCCAATGTTGCCTGACCGATGAAGTAATTGTGGAAATCCTCTCGGAGTAATTGCCGCACTTGCGACCCAATGTGATATGGAAACCACTGATACAGTCCATCCCACAAGCGATCGCCATTTAATATCATGTAGATAGTCAGCACCACCGCCAGCAACACATTGACAACAACATTAATCGTATCTACAGCAAAACCGAGAATTTGACCAGTGAATGTCTGTAACTGGCTGGATAATCGGTCGAGAACTTGGGTAAGTAAGCCGCTTAAATTAATCGGAAGTTGCTGTTGACTTAAAGCCCATTCCTGGAAAGTTTGCAGTTGTTGAGTGCCCGAATCAACCCAACTGGGCAAAATGTTAACCAGTTCGTAGAGTTGTTGTAGAATCCGGGGAACCAAAGTGATACCCAAAGCCACTACAATCACCACAGTCAACAGCAACACTACTCCTATTGCCAAGTTGCGTTTCACCCCTTTGGCCTGTAAAAACTGAATTGGATAGTTTAAAACAAAAGCCAATAGGATAGCGGCAGCACAAACACTCACCAGGGGTTGAAAATACTGTACAACCTGGAGCAATAGCCAACCATTGAGAATGGCAATAGGAAATGCCAATCCGATAGTTAACCATCGCGGTAGTTTGTTTGCTGATTGCATTAATGGTGACTCCACACGATATCTAACTTTATTTTGACTCTTGAGTACTGGGTAATGATATCAGCGATCGCCCTTGCCTCCTTAGATTTCCCTTCACAGAAAATTTTGTCAAGATTAGCCTCCTCAAAATTAGCTGCTTCTACAGTGGATTTTTCTCTATAAAATCCAACATAATTCGCTGATGCATCGGCCCTAGGGGTCGCACTTCACCAGCGTTTTTGGAATAACAGTTACCTTTGCGAATATTGTCCGGCGTTAATAACCCCATATCCCAGCCTTCATTTAGAACTAGTTGATTTAATTCCAGCAACAGTGGTGCATGAAAGACGTGACGCACAACTTTTTCATCGGGGTAATAACCGAATTCAAAAAAGGGTGGTAAGATATAGCCGATTTCTTCTAAAACTTCTCGCTTCACTGCTACATCTGGCGTTTCACCGGGTTCGATATGGCCGCCAAATAGCCCCCAACAACCAGCAGCAGCAATAGTGGGAATATTGTCCCGCAGTTGCATGAGAAACTTATCTTCTTGGTAAAGAATAGCGATCGCAACATGCACTTGTTGTTTGTTCATAAATTTTTACAGATAATTTTTGTGACAAATATTACTCTTCTTCTAAATAAATTTCCCCAAACTCTTGATTTGCTAACGGGATACTTTGGTAACGAATCTTACCTTTAATCACTACCTGCATTCCCTGTTTGAGATTGCTTTGATTGGTGACAACCCAGATTTTGTCGGTTGAGTCGTTAATTTGATATACCCACTTTTTTACTAAGGGAACTCGCTTTTCTACCTTTCCTTGGATGTAAACTGTAGCTTTTTTGTCTTGTTCTGATTTAATTTCTCGAATCGGGGTGACATTGCTGCCAAAGCTGAAGTTGCTGGCTTTCAACCCAGGCATTTTTAAAGAACCACAACTACAAAGTCCCCCTATAACAAACAAAGTCAATCCTAAGTGGTAAGGAATAATGCCGTGCCTGTCCCAGAAAGAAATGTAAAAATTTTTCGCTTGTTGCATGAAACCACCAGTTGAGCAAATTTTTGCATCGATGCTTGCTTTGTCACCAGTTTAAAAATAACAAAGGGGACTGAGAACTGGGAAAGTAGGAAGGGGTAAAAGAATTTTCTCTTTTCTGTTTACCATTTCTTTTCTAGTACCCATAAGGCAGTCGATCTGAGAAGATAAAAATTATGGTCTTGTGGTTAGAGAGACGCTACGGCATCAAACGGCAACACCATAACAGTCAACAGGCAAGAATTTCTAACTGTTGACTCCGCTACAGACGACTTCAATGTGGAGTAAAGGCGAATCTTCTGGGAATTCTAATGGAAACAAAAACTGCCAAACTTCTTGATGGTAAAGCTTTAGCTGAAAAAATTCACCAAGAACTCTCCGTTCGCATTACAGAATCACAAGCCAAAATAGGACGACCTCCTGGTTTAGCAGTGCTGATGGTTGGCGACAATCCAGCATCAGCAGCTTATGTACGCAATAAAGAGCGAGCTTGCGCTAAGGTGGGTATTGCCTCTTTTGGTAAGCATTTTCCCGCAGAAACCACCCAAGGAGAACTAGAGGAAGTAATTGCGGCACTCAACCAAGATGAACAGGTGGATGGCATTCTCGTGCAGCTACCCTTACCTAAACACTTAGATGCTGTGACTCTGCTACATCAAATAGACCCGGACAAAGATGCCGATGGACTGCACCCAGTTAACTTGGGGCGACTGGTGCGGGGAGAAGCAGGTTTACGCAGTTGCACGCCGGCTGGTGTGATGCGACTGTTGCAAGAATACAAAATTCCCTTGCGGGGAAAACAGGCTGTAGTAGTGGGACGTAGTATTTTGGTGGGTAAGCCCATGGCCTTGATGCTACTAGAAGCGGATGCGACTGTCACGATTGCCCATTCGCGATCGCCAAACCTCAGTGCCATCACCAAAAATGCTGATATTCTTATCGCAGCCGTGGGTCGTCCCGGATTGATCGCTGCTGACATGGTGAAACCAGGCGCTGTTGTGGTAGATGTGGGAATGAATCGCATTACCGATGCCAGTGGCAAGAGTCGCTTAGTCGGCGATTTCGAAATAGAGTCAACTGCTGGTGTAGCGGAGTTCATCACCCCAGTTCCTGGCGGTGTCGGCCCGATGACTGTCGCCTTATTGTTGCAAAATACAGTTGCCAGTTACTTGAAGAGGGTAGGGAGTTAGGAGTAGAAATTTGCCATGGCACATTTGTACAGAGTTAGAAGTTACAAATTTTTAATTTTTAATTTTTAACTCCTCACTTTTCTCATAACTTTTTCAGCTCCAAAGCCCCTTAAAATTGGGACGTATGTAACAAATAGCCAAAAGCCTAAAATTTAAGGAATTTAAGAATGGTAGCAGCTGACAACCTTCAGAAAACGCCAGAGGAAGCCACTTTTAACCTATTAGCCTATTTAAAAGAGCGGCAAAAGATTTGTGAAGCTGCTTTGGATAAGGCTATTCCTATCATTTATCCAGAAAAGATTTACGAATCGATGCGCTACTCGCTATTAGCTGGAGGTAAGCGTTTGCGACCCATTCTTTGCCTTACTACTTGTGAAATGATGGGTGGCACAATTGAAATGGCAATGCCAGCGGCTTGTGCAGTGGAGATGATCCACACAATGTCGCTAATTCACGACGACCTGCCGGCAATGGATAATGATGATTACCGTCGTGGTAAGTTGACCAATCACAAAATCTACGGCGATGCGGTCGCAATTTTGGCTGGTGACGGCTTGTTAGCTTATGCCTTCGAGATGGTTGCTACTCAAACTCCCGACAGCGTTCCCAAAGATAGAGTTTTGCAAGTAGTTGCCCGTCTCGGACGAGCGCTGGGAGCTGCTGGTTTAGTCGGTGGTCAAGTGGTCGATCTAGACTCAGAAGGTAAGTCGGATATTTCCTTAGAAACTCTTACTTTTATTCATAACCATAAAACAGCTGCCCTTTTAGAAGCTAGTGTCGTTTGTGGCGGTATTATAGCTGGAGCATCATCTGAAGATGTACAACGACTAACTCGCTATTCTCAAAATATTGGACTAGCGTTTCAAATCGTGGATGATATCCTGGATATCACTGCTACAAAGGAGCAGTTAGGCAAAAGCGCTGGTAAAGACCTCACAGCCAAGAAAGTAACTTATCCCAGCCTTTGGGGAATTGAGGAATCTCGTGCCAAAGCCCAGCAGCTAATTGAAGCAGCTTGTGCTGAGTTAAAACCATTTGGGAAACTAGCACAGCCACTTGAAGCGATCGCTCACTTTATCACCAGTCGCAATCACTAGATCGATACCAAACCATGCAGGACATAGGCGACATTTTAGACAACCGGGTACTGCTGGTTGCTCTGGTAGCTTGTTTAATTGCTCAAGCACTAAAGCTCATAATCGAGCTCGTCAAACATCGCAAACTGAATGTGCGTGTTTTAGTGACAACTGGGGGTATGCCCAGTGCCCATTCAGCCCTAGTTACGGCTCTAGCAGCTGGTGTCGGGCAAACTCTTGGTTGGGCATCGCCTGATTTTGCATTGGCTACAGTTTTTGCCATCATCGTCATGTACGATGCAGCAGGAGTTCGCCAAGCAGCTGGCAAGCAAGCTCGTATCCTCAATCAAATGATTGATGAATTATTTCACGAAAAACCAGACTTTAGCCAAGACCGCCTCAAGGAATTGCTAGGACACACACCGGTGCAAGTAATAGCTGGTTCGGCTTTGGGCATCACCATCTATTGGTTAGCGAGGTCTGCTTATTAATGAGTACTGAGGAGTCAGTGCGTTGCAAAGCCAGTCTCGTGGTGAGGCAGTCTGGTCTTGGGGGTTTCCACGCCACTTCCTACTCTGCGGGAAGGCGTTCCGCCTACAACGGTGGGAACCCCCCTTCGGGTTCGCAGTTCCTTCAAGTCGGCGAAGCCGCCCAACGGACTGCTCACCGCAACGGAGTGGCTGCCCATGAGGAACTGCCGTTAGCGCAGCGAAGCGCGAGTTATCGAGCGTCACGAGCGTCAAGGCTCTGCCGACTTGATAAAACTGGCGTGAGGTTCCCTCCGTTGTAACAACTGGCGTTGCTAAGTTCTGAATTAGGAGTTAAGAATCATCTTCCTTGTCTTCCTTGTCCCCGTTGTCTCCATCTGCCTCCTGCCTTCAAGCACTACTGTAACCGCACAACCGATCGCAGTAGTACTACTTTGCGGCTATCTACTAGGACAGCAATAAAGCCGCGATCGTTGAGCTTTTGTAATGTGCTGTATGCTTCTTGTTGATTGGTAGTATAAACCGCCAGCAAGTAAGGTCGTTGTCCATAAGAAGCAAAACCCACATTACCTCCTACCACTTGTTGGACGTTACTTGCCAATTCTGGACGGTTGAAATAATCCACTAATACCGCATATCCTTCTCCTAGCACTTGAGGATTGTAGCTAACTGTTTGAGATGGTGACGAAGGTTGCGATTGTGCTGTATCAACAGGTCGTGTGGTAATGATAGCAGATAACCCGACAATATTATTGATATACCTCGCCCAACGGTTGGCATCGTCAATCTTTTTAAATCCCCCTATCCGTGTGACTGTCTCAGTCAGATATTGGCAGGTCGTAGCTTGGAGTTCATTCGGCAAGGCACTACGTAACTGCTTCTGATTATCCGCTGTGGGACTGACTACTAGTAAAACATACTCTCCAGCAGTCGGTGGTTGACAAACGGGAATATTTTGTTGAGCAACCGCAGAAGTTATACTAGCCATTAATCCTGCGATCGCTAGTCCTAAAGCACTCGATAAAGTCTCAAATCGCTGCACAGAATTGGGTTGCATAAACTGGATTTACTTAAAAGATTTTATTAGTTATTGGTCAATAGTCCCTAGTCTGATGATAATTGACCATTAACTATTGACTATTGACTATTGAAGATATCAGGACACACTGGTGAGAGATGCTAAAGGATTGGGGATTGTCTCGGAAGGAGCCTGAAATTCTCCTACAATCACATACTCTAATCGCAGTTTTAGCCAGGTAACAAACTGGAGATTGGTAGAAATAATTGCGGCTGCTGGTTTGGGACATTTAGCCTTCACCTCTGCCAACTCAGGTGCTTCTAAGAAAGCTGGTTGCTGCACTAACCAAAAATCAATTTCTTTTTCTTGTTCGTGATAGTGACGGGTGCGTTCCTTCAGCACTTCGTCGAGCGGTTCTTCATGTATTAGAAATTGTTGACTTGCTAAAACGTAATAGTATGTTTGCATTTTCATCCTGCGGTTACTAATGAATAATTTCAGGGTACAGAAACAAATCTGTACCCTAGTTCCTAACTTTTGTGGAATTTTTTGAACCAAGAACTGAAGGGACAAGCACTTCCTTGGCTTTCACTACTTGTTTTGCCACCAGCTGTTAGTTTGTCTAAAAACAGTGTGTTGTCAAAGTAGTGTTCCAAAGAAATAATCTTCAAGTCATCGGTTACACGGGCAATGCTCATGCCGATAATTTCCACTGTTTCTTTTGTCGGTGCATAGTCTTTATATACACCATTAAAATGTCCCCAGTGCCGCCACTTAAATGTTACGTTTGGTGGGCCTGAGAACACTTCCAACACCTCCCAAGGAAACCCTTGAGGAAAGGTTGTATGGAAGAGTTTTGCTGATGATTCAAAGCTTTCTTCTGAAGCTTTATAATTTGCGGAATCAGCCATAAATAAATTGTAAGTACCCTGTGTTGCTAAATCTGTTGCTGTGTACTCAGCTCCACCATTGGTACTTACACGAAACTTGTCATTGACAATCGACAACCACTGTTGCGGGTTGGTTTTGAATGACACCTCCATCTCAAAGGTTCTCACCAAGTTTTCTACGATCGCCTCTAATGTACCCTCAAGATGATTGCGTGTACTTTCGTTGGCCAGATTCTCTTTGGAGCGAGAATAATCTGGGAGTGTTTGATAACGCCACTGGGCATCAGTACTTTCTGCAATTACCCGATCCCTATCCTGTACCCAAAGCGGAAGGTTGTTAGACTGTGTTGCGCTCATAGAAGTCTTTACTAAAAATTTGACCAACACAACAAAGAAGGGTAAAGGCAGTTCGGCTTTAGCCGTTACCGTACTCTTTCGGAGAACCCGTAGGGTAGGGTAGGAGAAAAATTCTCTACTTCATACTTTACAGTACGAGCGTAAGACCTCGCGCCCCTTCACACTTCTTTCTAGATTTCGCAGTTACAACCCCTCTTCTAATTTATTACTGTCAACAGTCATCAATCATCGGTTAACAGTCAACAGTTTACAAATTCCCCTGTATAGCTTGTTTCATTTCGCGGACTGCTCTTTCTATACCCACTAAAGCTGCCCGACTGATAATGGTATGGCCAATATTCAGTTCTTCCATCCCTGGAAGCGCAGCTACCGGATAGACATTCCAGTAAGTCAGTCCATGACCAGCGTTGACTCGTAATCCAGCTTGAATCGCTTGCTCGCACCCTTGAGCTAATACAGCAAGTTCTTGCTGACGCTTAGTTTCATCCCCAGCCTCAGCATATTGCCCAGTGTGCAGTTCAATAAACCGCGCCTGCACCTTGACTGATGCTTCGATTTGTGCTGGTTCAGCATCGATAAATAGACTAACTGGAATGCCAGCGCTCTGCAATTTATCGACTATCTCGCTTATTCTAGCAATTTGTCCGACGATATCTAAGCCGCCTTCTGTAGTGACTTCTTCTCGTTTTTCGGGTACTAAAGTCACGTAATCTGGTTTGATATCAAGAGCGATCGCTACCATTTCATTTGTAGCGGCCATTTCTAAATTCAGGTGCGTTCTGACTGTTTGCCGCAACAAACGCACATCCCGGTCTTGGATATGCCGTCTATCTTCCCGCAGATGCACCGTAATTCCATCTGCACCCCCTAATTCTGCCAGTACCGCCGCCGCTACGGGGTCTGGTTCCACCGTCCGCCGCGCTTGCCGGATGGTGGCAATATGATCGATATTTACGCCGAGTGTAGGCACCCCAAGTTTCTCCCTATCCACAGTCCTCAGAACTTGATTTTACCGGAAATATCTGGTTGTAAGTTGAGTTAGGAGCGATCGCCTTTGGGCGTACCCTGGAATCTTAGAGTCAGATCGCGTTACTTACTCGACCGATTTAGAATAATATCTACATCCACTCTTTGAGGCGATATGCTTTTAGAACTGCAACAAATTATCGTCAAACCAGGTCAACAAATGTTGCTACAAAATATTAGTTGGCAGCAATTAGAAAATATTTTAGAAGAATTGGAAGGAAGGAGTGCTACGCGCATTTCTTATAGTTATGGCTGGTTAGAAATTATGGTTCCCCTGCCCGAACATGAAAAAGATAAAGAAATATTTGGTGAATTGGTGAGAATTTTATTAGACAAACGTCAAATTGATTTTGAACCTTTTGGTTCTACAACACTAAAAAATGAGCAAATGCGGCAAGCAGTAGAAGCAGATACCTGTTTTTATATTCAAAATCAAGCTGCTGTAATTGGCAAAAATCGGATTGATTTAACTGTAGAGCCACCACCAGATTTAGCAATTGAGATTGACATTACCTCTCGCACTCGATTTGATAACTATGAGATTTTAGGTGTTCCTGAACTTTGGCGATATACACAAAAAGGTTTAGAAATTTCTCTGCTACAGAACGGAAAGTATATTAAAGCTCAATCTAGTCCTAATTTCCCAGATATCCCAATTTTTGAATTAGTTAATGAGTATGTTCAGCAATGTTTAACGATTGGTAGAAGTCAAGCTATTCGTAACTTTAAAAATTGGGTAAATAATAATTTATAACTATTGATAAATCTGGACATCATAATTCAGAAAACTATTGTCAAATTAAGATAGATTTAAGGCTTTTAGAGAAAGGCGATCGCACTCTTAGCTAGATAGAGTTTCATTGATAGTTTTATGCACTATCTCTTATAAAAAACAGGCATCGCTTCAGATAAAATATTAAAGAAAACTAAGGTTTGATTGGCACAAATTCATATTCATCAGTACCATATTTTTGTTGAACTTTTACTAAGAAGATGGCAGGATTTATACGATCGCCTGATGGTGAAAACTGAATCTTTCCTGTTGCACCATTGGTTGAAAAATTAGGACTGTGCAACACCTGTTGTAGTCCTTCACGAGTGTTACTCTTCCACAAGCCTTCGATAATCGCTTTAGTTGCATCATAAGCCGTAGCCGTTCGCCAATTTATAGGTGCACTCCAAATATGTTGAGCTTTTTGCGGAAAGGGATTATTAGGAAATGCTGTTGGATGCCAAGGTACAACAAGTACCATACCATTAACATTGGCTTTGGGATCTTTTAGAGTTTGCTCCGTATACAGTGAAGGATAACCAAATAATGGCAACTTTCCTCGATTAGCTTTTACCACTTCTAGACCTTTCTGAATTCTGTCTACAGGAAAAGCTAAAAGCAAGCCATTTGCATTACGATTCTTCGCCTCATCAATTACCAAATTAAAGTTGATATTAGCATCAGAAATATTACAATTTTTAGGATTAATTATACCACCATTAGTCTCTATTGCTTTGCGATAATCCACCTTAAACTGTTGATAACCAGATGCTGAATCAATACAAATAAGAATATTAGGTTTACTAATCTTTTTGATAGCGTCATCAGACAATTTCTGCGCTAATAAAGAATTAGTGGGAGCAGTACGAAATATATACTTGCCTGAATCAGTAAGGTTTTGGTCAAAACTCGTGGGAGCTATCATCACTAATCCATTGCCTTTATAGACTTCACCGGCAGCAGCTGAAGCTTCGGTAGAGTTGTGTCCCACTACAGCCAGAATACTGGGATCTTTGACAAACTGATCAGCAATGTTTGAGGCTTGAATTCGGTCATTATCATCATTAGCGATCGCTACATCCAAAGCTTTGCCATTAATGCCGCCACTGCTATTCACTTCATATTGAGCTTGAGCCACACCGCGTAGCATTTCTTCTGCTACATTTTGGTTTGTACCAATTGGTACGCTCACAGCAATTTTGAGCCGTTCTCCTTTCTGGCGAGCCTCAGCATTATTTAAGTAAATCAGTGCTTCTGGATCTCTACGATTAGTTGTGCGATATGACTTTAACTTATTAATAGCAGTCAAACAATCACCATTAGCAAATGCTTTAACTCCAGCTTCTTTATCTGGGTTCGTATCTTGTTTTAATAAAATTTTGTTACCCAAGCTTATTTTGTTACCCAAACTATACTGCTCTTTAGCACAAGAGCTAATTTTGGGCTGATCTACACGTTGATATAGAAAATATACTACAGTACCACCAATAACTACTCCTATTGCTCCGATGATGCACGCTCCTATGTATTGGAGAAGATTATTATTTGGTCGGTGTGGAGGATTTATTAGAGATGGGGTAATTAGCTGTTCGTCATCAATTATGGAAGCTTCTATTTTCGCTGTATCTTCATCTGTATGGTCGATAGTTTTTGAATGTTGTATCTCATTAATTCGGGCTTCAATTGGGTTTATGTCTTCATCCCTAAGTACTAAATTTTCCTGAATTCGTATCAATTTTGTGCGAGTTTGATCGCTGATAATAGAATCTGATTCTTTTGCCTTACAATACGCTTCTTCATATTTTTGTAATTTTCTTTTGTACTCTTGATAAGGTTTTAAAACCTCAGCTTCTATTGCATTTGCCTCTTCAAGCGCTAGTTGCAGATTCTCCTGTTTCACTTGTAATGTAATGCGATCGAGTTCATGAATTTCACCACCACCTTCCTTTGCCAATTCTTGAACTAGTTTGCGATAAATAAGCTTTGGATCGCCTTTTGGTGCTTTAGCGAGGTAAATCTTGAAACCTTCTTCTACAGGATAGATTTTGGGTGTCATCGCTGGGGCTGCTTGCTTGACTTTAACACTGGCATATTCATGCAGTTCATCAACTGAAATCCGTCCATCTCCGTCTTTATCGGCTGCTCCTTTTTCAATACCTTCTACTAAATAATGGGTGTAAATTGAGAGTTCTGAACTTTCTTGCTCAAATGAGTACTGAGTGGATGTGGAAGAAGTTAGAATTGCTCGTCCTTTTCCGCCTAGCTCCTCCTGCAAATCTACTGTGCTGTCATCTCTTGGAGTCATATCACGAGCAATTGCCCCACTAAAACAGCAATCCAAAATCACTACCTGTCTTTCGGATTTGCTTTCATTCATATTCTCATTGAGAACACTAGCTGCTACTGCCGAGTGCTTAACCAGCTTGCCATTCTCTTTGCGAGTGGTACAGTTTGATAAGTAAAGCTTGCCGTTTTCATCTTTTATTCCATGACCAGAGAAGTAAAACAGCAACAGGTCTTCTTTTTGGCGATTGGCAAAAAGTCTGTATATCGCATCTTCCATTTCCTGCCGTTCGGGATTTTTTAGTACTGTAATATCCGTCTCGGCAAATCCTCCCATTTCTGGATTTTGTAAAACTCGCTGCATTGCCTCTACATCTTTTGTAGCCGCAAGCAATGAGGTAATATCTGCTCCATACTCACTGACTCCTATTAGCAGTGCTACTTTTGCCATCTCGTTATTTTTCCTTAGTGCTGGAATTTCTTATTTACCTGCGATAAACTTTTGCGCTTGTTCAATGGCGGCGGCTAACTCTTGCTGACTACTAGCTTTGACTTTGAGTTTTTTACCGTTAGCCTCAACTTCCAATTCGATGGTTTTGTTACCCAAGCGATGTCTGATGACAAGCCGCTAAGAGCGTCTACGCACAAAAATCCCAGCAATTTCTTAAAATTGGCAATACTCACCTCTGCCTGCAACACCCCTAGCAAAAAGCCTCCAAAAGGCTTGCCTCTTTCGGGTATTTCTGTAGCTTCTACGAGTTCTGCACTTTCTACATCTAAATCTCTGATTTCTCTTAGCAGATTTCGCGTTTCCCGTTCCTGTTCCTCTTCATCTAAGTCTGGATTGATGAGAGCGATCGTTAGTTTGACGTGAGATTTAGAACTCATTTTTACCCCTTTAGCTTGTCCAATAGTTCAGGGTTGATTGCGTTTGCGTGATTTCACTGACTACATCACGAATAAAGATAATTTTATATAAATTACTTATATTCTCAAAAAAATTTATATATTTGTAAGAAAAATGGCTCTATGAATAGAGAAAGTACCTAAAGCGATCGCCCATCCTCATGTAGAGACGCGATAAATCGCGTCTTCAAATACCAATTATCTAGACCAATAATCCTTGAATGAAGCGTATTGAAGTTTGATGCCTAAATACGGGGAAGAGTTTGTATCATCTCAGTAAATAAAAAGCTAATGACTAATTGCACCCTTAGCCATTAGCTGATTGGTCATTATTTGTTACCTAATTTAGCTAGGGAATTCTGAGCGAAACTGATTGACAACGCGATCTAATCCCACTGAATGGGCAGCTTTGAATAATAAGCGATCGCCCTCTTGCACAAATGTCTTCAACCTAGCTACCAAATCGGCATGAGTGGCAAAGCACTCCGAGGGAATCCCTCCAGCACTAATAGCAATCGCTTCGGCATCTTGTCCATCAACTAAAACTAACAAACCGTCTAATTGCAACTTTCGCACTGTTTCGCCGACTTGTTGGTGCAACTGCTGCGATCGCTCTCCTAATTCTTTCATGGCACCTAACACGGCAATCTTGCGCTTTCCAGGTGTGTCTGCCAATAACTGTAACGCTGCAAGCATAGCTTCTGGTGCAGCATTGTAAGTCTCATCTAAGATTATGACATCATTAGGTAAGGTAAACTGCTGCGATCGCCCTGCTGGCATATTCACCATCACACCGCTTTTCAGTGTTGACCAGTCAATTCCCAACACTTTTGCTACCGCTAAAGCTGCCAAAAAATTAGTGGCATTGTGACGACCGGGTAGGGGTAAAGTTAGCTGCACTCCTGCTACGTTTATAGTTTCGTTATCAAGTAATTGTCCTTGAATATCACCGCCAGAAAGACCGTAAGTTAAAACTTCCCCTGACCAAACTTTCTTTGCTGTGGAAATCAATAGAGGATTGTCGTGGTTGAGAATGGCTACACTATCCTTGGGCATTTCTGCTAATAATTCGCATTTAGCTTCAGCGATTGCTGCTTCGGAACCCAATAATTCAATATGTGCCGTTCCCACATTAGTAATCACTCCAATGGTAGGACGCGATATTTGCGTCAGTTCGGCAATTTGTCCCCTACCACGCATCGCCATTTCAATCACGGCGTAGTCATGTTCTGCACCCAGTTCTAGGAGGGTTTTCGGGACACCGATTTCGTTATTGAAATTTCCATAAGTTTTGTGAACTCGTCCTTGGGTGGCTAAAACTGCGGCAATGAGTTCTTTGGTTGTGGTTTTGCCCACAGAACCAGTTATCCCAATCACTGGAATATTAAAGCGATCGCGCCACCATCTGCCGATTTTTTGATATGCTTCTAAGGTATTTTTGACCTGCAATACAGGCAATCCCGGATTTTCGTAGTCATAATCAACGATTGCAGCTACAGCACCTTTAGCAATTGCTGTGGGGACAAATTCGTGTCCATCAAATTTTTCACCCCGTAAAGCTAAAAATACTTCACCCGGCTTTAAAATACGCGTATCTGTTTGTATACCATTACTTACTTGTGCTAAGGCAGCTTCAGATAAGTTTACAGACTGAGCTAAAAGGATTTCAATCAGTTGAGATAGGTTGGCAGACCAAGGCATAACAGTTGAGATGATTCCCAAAGATAAATTGTTGAAATTTGTCAAGCAAAAAGCGTTCGGATTTTCTGGTGTTAGCTTGCTGTGGTAAAAGGATAAAATTCTTTTAATCCTACTAATTCTTCTTAGAAAATATAAAGTACTGAATAGATATTTTACAGATTGTGGTGCGATCGCCATCACAATCGCGCCAAAAGTATTGCCAAAGAAGCTTAACTCCTTTGGCACACTTAGTTTATATAATACATATAGCTAGGTTATGGTGATTTGTTCTGCACTATAACCTTACCCCTGATTTTTAATTGACATCACTTGCACAATTTGCAGTGCTATCTCACTGGAAATACCCAAAGCCTGATGCAGGTCATTTAAAAAGTTTTGTTCTTCTTCAGTTACGGTACTATCGGCTAACACTAGGTCTGTGGCTACAGCAAAAGCTGTTTCTCGTAAGTCTTGGGGTAGAGATTCTTTGGCTGCATTAAACAAAGTATTAATACCATCCCGGCGGAGAATGCCCAGGAGTTTGTCAAATAGCCTACCCATTACATCATTAGAATAACTTCTAAAAAGCTTCATTCGAGATAGTGCAGCAGAGATTCCACGCGCTTCCTCATCAGCAAGATATCCGTCTGAGGCTACAGCCGCCAAGGTAATAGCAGCAAAAGCTTCTGCTGGACTAAAGAATTCTTGGGCTGGTTTTTGCCTGCCCAATACTGTGTCAAATAAACCCATTGTAGTTTGCTCCTGGATTGGAGTCTCAGTAGCGGTACAGTTACCTTTACGTTTCTTGACTTTCAGGTAATACTGCAACGCTGTGAGACTTTCTTGGTTTAGTGTTCCCAGGATTACTTCACAGCGAACACATGCACTCAATGCTTTGGGCACAAAGCACACCACCAGGGCTTAATTTAGCGTTCTCCTGTCTTTTCAATCGTTTCGATGACTGCCAAACCTATACCAGAAGCTGCGATTAGCATCACTGCTGATAGCAAATAGGCGTTGGTAAGCATCCGGAGGGCATCTTCAAAGAAAATGTAGGTGGTCATTGCTTCACCTTTTTAACTCTGTGCTGCTAGTACTTTTTATTTCTTCACATGCTGAGTGAATAATTCCCGTGAAGAATCTCCTAGCATTAGCATCTTAACAAAACTTTAGCTCTTTCATAAGATTACTACGATTTTTTCTTTCTGAAGATTTGATGAATTTATTCAGGGTTGTGTTACTGCCAATACTGAAAAAGCTTTAATGTAAAAATTAAGGCACTACAAACTACTGTAGTTTAACTTAAAATCGCAGTCTATTCAAATACATTATTGAAAGATTGTCATGAAACTCTTGAACTTAAAAATATCCACAAATCGCCTCTTATTGCAGCCTATTTCACTGGAGTATAAAGAAGTCATTTTTAGAGAATTTACGGAGAAAATTACTACTTACATGCATCCCCGCTCACCTAAAGATATCCATGAAACGGAATTATTTATTAGTGAATCGCTACTAAACATGCAAAACCGGAATGACTTAGTTGTAGTGATTTTAGCAAAAGATTCTCAAGAATTTTTAGGGTGTAGTGGTATACACAAGCTTAATAATAAACGTCCAGAATTAGGTATTTGGCTCAAAAAATCAGCACAAGGTAATGGTTATGGACTAGAGACTATTACTGCCCTGAAAGAATGGGCTGAAAGTAATTTAGATTACGAGTATCTTATATACCCTGTAGATCGAGCAAATATCCCCAGTCGCAGAATCCCAGAAAGGCTTGGCGGACAAATTTATAGAGAGTATGAACAAACGAATTTAAGTGGTAAAATTTTGCATTTAGTAGAGTATAGAATTTTCGAGAAAGTGTTTAAGCATGAAAAAGGAACAAGCAAGACAAGTTAGACAAGGTAGAAATTCCCCGTACACCTATTTTTAATCTGACTTTTCACGGGAAGTCCTCAAACCGCAAAACAAGGTGACTTTTTCCACAGCCTAATTCTCAATAGTTCTATGTTAATGAAAATGGTTAACGTAAAAATCAGGGTTTGAGAAAAGCTCAAAATAGCGTTTTCCAGATGCCGTGAAAAGTCAGATTTTTAATAGCGAAGCCTTCTCTCCTATATCTCCAATTACCAGTTCCTTTTTAATGCATGGTGCTAAAAGGAGGATGGAAAATTATCTATCTTTCCCATCCTCTAATACCTGATTCCTAATTTGTAGTCTTACGCCCAAATCAACAAAAGCAGAATTTTTTAGTTATTTTTTTCAGTTTTAGCCGGAGCTACAGTAGCTTGAATCTTTACATCTTTAACACCTTTAATTTCTTTTGCTAGGTTAGCAATTTTATCGTATTGCTGCTGGGTAGGAACAGTTCCTGATACTGTAACAACACCATCTTTTGTTTCGATAACGAGCGCACTAGCAGGTATATTTGCTTCCAATTTACTACGAACCTCACTGGCAACATCTTTATCAGATCTATTTTCTAATGCACCTTCATTAAAAGTATTGTTGCGTTGTTCACTCGCTCTGATATCTTCATTTAGTTGTCTTCTACGAGTTTCGCTGATAGCATCTTGTTTAGCATCTTTTGCCTCTTCGGCACTCGGCACTTTTACTTCATCTTGAGTAGAGTCTGGAGCCACACTAGAAGTTTTTGCTCCGTTACAAGCAGCTACACTAAATAACAAAATGCCACTTGCTAAAAAAGTAACTATTCTTTTCATCTTTACCTTCCTGTATTAGAATTATTCAATAATTTATGGTAAGCTAACAACTTTGTTTCAGAATACTTCAGTCATGCTAACTTTTATAGTTCCAACTCACTTTCTAACGCTTCTTACTAATTAATTGATAATTGTTGATAGCCGTGTTAACAACTAGTGGAACATAGATATGAAAATTTTCTACTTTGTTAGCTTTTAAAATAGTTTTTGCAGCTGCGATCTGGATATCAGTACCACTGAGGACTACTAAATAACTGCCCGGAGTCAAACAAGACTTATAATGTTTTGCAATTTCATCAGGCATTCCTAAATTAGTCAAGTCATAATTACTAATGACATTCACATTGCTAAGACTTTCATCAAAAAGTCTTTCTTGGATAAATAAAGAAACTTGACTCGTAGGATAGCCAGCTTCTTTTAATTCAGTAAGTGCTTGCTCTGCATATTGGCATTCATAAAAAATACCAGCTGCATTTTTGTAGCGGTATGCCAAGGGCGTAGATACCTTATAAACTCCCCACCGTTGAATACCAAATTGACTAAGAATTTTTTCAGCAATATGAATTTCTTCTGCACCACTTACTATTACTAAATAGTAGAAGCTTTTAGATACTAAATCACTGTAAAGTTTTGCTTCTTCTTCAGGAATACCTAAACCTATCAATGCACCACCTAGACTACCTGCGGCTGCACCAACAGCACCGCCAGCTAAAGCTGTCGCAATTGCTGTTGCTTCTGCACCCGCAAACATTATGGGACCAACGCCAGGCACTGCTAAAAGTCCTAAACCAACTAACGAGCCACTCAAGTCACCCAAAGTACTGCCAGCAATTGCTCCAGCTAATGCTGCTTCGTCAGCTTGATTACCAATATGTTCCCTAACTTCAACGCCGACAATTTCGTCTTCTTGTTCTGCATTGCGTGCAACTACAGAGACTTTATCCATCGGAAATTTAGCTACTTTTAGTTCAGAAAACGCTAATTCTACATCTGAACTTTTGGCAAAAACTCCTACTGCTCTTTGCTGTACTCCTTTTTCCATTTCTCTGTAGTTTTTCTAAAATTGTTAATTAGCTTGAGGTAATTACACAGCCCGTCTAGTAAATAAACCCCAAAGAAAAATCAACAACATAGCACCAAGAACAGAAAAGATAATACTTCCAATAGATAAAGCACCTATTGATGCCGCAGCTGCTGCACTACTACCTAACAAAATTTGACCTAAATAACCACCTATTAAAGCTCCCAAAATTCCTAGCCCAATAGTGGCAAAAATACCGCCCCCTTGGTGTCCAGGATAAAATGCTTTAGCTAATGCACCTGCAATTAGACCTAAAACTAACCAAGCAATTATGTTACCCATGTCAATCACTCCTTTGTATAATTTGTTTTGGGGTTTTCGTTTTTGACAATTACATATTAAAATTTAGCTCTGATATTTATAATCTATCTGGCGAACTAATATTGAAAATCTTTAGATAATAGATAGCCATCAAAGCCTCTTCTTTCAGATTGAATACAAATATTAAATCTCTAGATGAGATATTACTGTTTTAAATATGATTGTTTTACAGTCTGATTTTCTATGAATTTCTGTCTTGAAAATGGGGACTGATGACGGATGAAGTATGACTCCTTGGGAGCGTCGGCAGCCCCCGTCTTGATAGTGAGGCAGTTCTGTCTTGGGGTCTCCCCAAGTAGAAGAACTGCTGTTAGCGCAGCGAAGCGCGAGTCCTCTCCCAAGGTGAGACGCTAAGAGCGAACGAGCGTCACCCGTTAGGGTCTTGGGATTTCACGCCACTCTCTACCCTGCGGGAAGCCGCAAAGCGTCTACAAGCCGGGGAACCCGTCCAACGGGGTGGCTCGGCTCCCCAAGTAGAGGAGCCAGCGCTGTGCGGAGGGAAACCCGCCCACGCGGCTGCCTCCCCGTTGTAGCAACTGCCGTCAAGTGGCGTGAGACGCTACGCGACCGAGCGTCTGGGGGACTGCCGAAAGGATTGCTGGCTCACTATTGATTGGGAAAGAGATATTTTCATGCTGTTGTTGTGGGCAATTGTCCGTGGTTGTCTCGCTTGAAAATGGGTATAGGGGTGTAAGCGTTTAGGGGAAAGATATTTCAACTTTGGTTGTGGGATTTTACTGTGAATGGCTGATTTGTAAGTGTGGAGTAGGGAAAACTTGTAACAAGTTCTCCCCTGCCCCTTGCTTTTCAAAACAGATGCGCGTTCAAACTACTTTATGCTGTTTCTCCCCAGGTGTTATCTGCTCAAGTGGTAGAGCTAGGATTGACATACTGCCAACTTGCTGTAGCTACACAATTATCAGTTGGTTGCACTGAGTGATGTCTACCTACAGTCATAAAGCCTTTTATCTTTTGATAAAATCAGGGAAGTATTTACCTCTATCTAGAGATAAGTATTTGAATCTAAAAGATAAGTTTAAATTTAAAAAAACTACGTAGCACGGATAACAAAAATTGATTAATTATATTCTTCAGAGAGAATGCAAAAAAAAATTAAACAGATAATCTATAAATGTTGGATGGCTTAATAAGCCTTTTAGTAAAGAATTCAGATAAGTAGGAGTATATATGAGTATTGAAAATAGAGCAAAAGCTGTAGCCAAAAATGTCGAAGGTAAAATTCAAGAAGTAGTCGGCGATATTACTGGCAACCCAAATGATAAAGCTGAAGGTCAAGCAAAGCAAGCAGAGTCTCAAGTTCGTCATACTGCCGAAAATCTCAAAGATGAAGTTAAGAAGGCTCTAGAATAATACGGTTTCAACCTTTAGGGAAAAAGATTATTAATTTATCTTTACTTTTTCCCTAAATTAATTCCTTTTTGCAGCATTTTTTAATGAACTGAGCTAAACCACTTGCTTATACAGCGTTTTTCAGGTAAATGAAGTACACAAGTAGGGGCGAACGGCCGTTCGCCCTTACAATTATCTGTACCTCACCAACTTGAAATCTGCTGTAAATGCCAATCCTACAACTCTGGACAACAGAGTAACGCAATAGCTTATTCTGATTCCAGCTATAGTTTATAAAGCAGAAAATTACTGTACATAAGGTTGGTAATTACAAAAATCCGTGTCTGTCTCTTGCCTGTATTTGGTGTTCGCAGTGAAAATCTGCGAACACTATTTTATTCAGTCTTGCCATCAAAAAAACTAAATATTATTACGATTTTGCTTCTCAATTAGCCGTATTTATCGGCAAATTTATAGTAAATATACTGCCATAGCCTGGTTCAGATTTCACTGCAATTGAACCCTGATGTGCCTCAATGATGTAACGAGATAAATATAGCCCTAAACCACTACCTGAACCCTGATGTTTACCAGGACGAAAACGTTCAAATAATAATGCTTGGTCTTGTTGAGAAATTCCAGAACCTGTATCTTCAATTTCAATCAGTACATTCTTCTCAGATAAATTTAAGCGAACATCAATATAACCTTTTTCTGTAAATTTAATTGCATTGCCTATAATGTTTGTTAAAACCCGTCGCAATTCTACGCGATCGCCCATTATAGTAATGTTTATTTCTTGCTCGCTATTTATATTTTCTGCCAATCCAAATTTTAAATTTAGTCCTTTTTCTTCTGCTAGCGGTTTTAATTGTTGAATAACTTCGTTAACTAATTCTTGAATATTACATGGAGAAACATTTAAGTATTTACAGCCAGCCTCATGTCTGTAAACTTCTAACAATGTATTCACCATTGCCAGCAAATCCGTATTGCTGCCCACCATAGTATTCACTATTTCAATTAATTCTGGTGTAACTGCACAAAACATTCCTTCTCCCATTAATTTTAATACCCGGTTTGCAGCTACCAGAGGTGTTCGCAAATCATGAGTGAACCGCGAAACAAAATCTTCCCGCAGACTAGCCATGTGGTCGCGTTCGTCTATACTATGTTTGAGACGCAAAAGCGATCGCACTCGTGCTTGTAGCTCATCTGGGTCGAATGGTTTACGAATAAAGTCATCAGCACCTGCGTCCAGTCCTTCAACCACGCTAGACTGAACGTGAGCGGTAATTAGCAAGATCGGAATGTATGGTAGCGTTTTATTTTGTCGCACACGATGAGTAAACTCATACCCATCTAATTCCGGCATCATTACATCTAAAAGTATTAAATCTGGTCGAAACTCGTCAACTATACTTAAAGCAGTTTTGCTATCTTCCACTAAGTTAATTTCATAGTCTTCATCTTGTAAAATTGCCGCTAGTAGTAGCAAATTGTCATAAACATCATCAACAACCAAAATTCTGTCTTTTTTAGCAAATTTATTTGAAACCATAGTTAATTCAATAATGAGGAAAAGTATTTCATTTGATTACCGTTTCATCCATCTCCAGCCTAAACCCTAAGAATTTAGTTATCTAAAACATAAAGTTTATCTTGTAAAATGCATACAAATGTACTATATGTCAAGTTTTTCTGATAAACTTTTATCGTTATCCCACTACAGTAGAGTTTTTTTATCACTTATGGTAGATGTAGTTTCCTAAAAAAATACTAAATATCTACCTCTTGGTATAAACTTCCAAATAGAAGGGCAATGTATTTTATTCTGTACTTTAGATAGATTCGGGTAGAGGTAACCAGCCATGAGTGAGATTAAGGTCGTTGTGATTGAAGACCACAACCTTACTAGAATAGGCTTACGGGCTGCTTTACAAACCGAGGCAGAAATTAAAATTGTTGGTGAAGCTGCTAATGCAACGGATGGGTTGCAGCTTCTAAAGGCGCTAAAGCCAGATGTTGCCACTATCGACATTGGCTTGCCTGACATGGATGGTATTGAACTGACACGCCAGTACAGACAATGCCAACAAGAGAATCCAGAATACACAACAAAATTGCTAATTCTAACCATGCAGAATAGCGAGGAAGCTGTGTTGGCTGCTTTTGGGGCGGGAGCAGATTCTTACTGCATGAAGGATATTGAAAGTGAAAAGTTAGTGGATGCAGTCAAAACTACTTATACAGGTAGCCCATGGATTGACCCAGCAATTGCAGATATTGTACTCCGGCAAGTACGCGAGGACAATGTTAGTGGAGGAGCAAGTACAAAAAGGGTGATGATTGAAGGTCTTGACCCAGAACTTGAGAAAACCATCGAAACTTCTGCCTTGACTCAACGAGAAACGGAAGTTTTGGAGTTGATTGTTGCTGGATGCGATAATGCAGAAATTGCCAACAGACTTTACTTGACTGTCGGTACTGTCAAAACTCATGTTCGCGGGATTCTGGGTAAACTCTGTGTTGCTGACCGCACGCAAGCTGCTGTCCGTGCTTTGCGTGCTGGTTTAGTGCATTGAGCGCCAAGATTCTGTAGCTGAGTCAGGAGTTCCTGACTCAGGTATCCACCTAGTTAAGCGGATCGAAGCGCTGCAAAATAAGAGCTATGAACACTACTGGCAAACCTACACCTATAGAAATGAGAGCTTGGGTAAATGTCAAAGGTGTGGTATCAAATACTTGATTCATCATGCTCCACTGACTCAACAGACATTGTAAAATCACTACAACTACAATTCCGATCGCAGGTGTATAAGCTACGGGTGTACGTTTACCTTGGATTCTCACGACTAGAGATGGTAAAAACTGGCTAATGCTTAACAGGTAAAAGACTTCTGCCGCCACCAGCCCATTAATTGCCATCGTGCGCGCCAATGGTTCATTGCCTGTAGTTTGAAGTATCCATTGAAACATCCCAAAAATTACCAGCCAATTGAAGATGGAAATCGCCACAATGCGCTGGAGTAACCCACCCGATAAAAGTCTTTCTCTGGGGTTGCGCGGTGGTTGTTGCATCACCTGTCCAGATTTTGGCTCAAAGGCAAGCGGAGCAATCAATGCTATTGAACTGACCATGTTGAGCCAGAGAATTTGGATTGGTAAGATGGGAAGCACGGTTGCTAGGAGAATGGCAATCAAAATTGTCATGGATTCTCCAACGTTGATCGGCAGCAAGAAGGCGATCGCTTTTCGCAAGTTGCGGTAAACACCTCGTCCTTCCTCCACAGCAGCTTCAATTGAGGCGAAGTTATCGTCAGTTAGAAGCATATCCGCCGATTCTTTGGCAACCTCTGCCCCGGCTATACCCATTGCTACACCAATATCTGCCTGTTTGAGAGCTGGAGCATCGTTGACACCATCTCCAGTCATGGCCACAATTTCGCCCTTAAGCTGCAACGCTTTCACCAGACGCAACTTTTGTTCTGGCGCAACTCGCGCAAATACCATACCTTGTTCAGCCGCTTGGGCGAATTCTTTTTCATCCATCTGAGCTAATTGCTGTCCGGTGAACACCTGTTCTTCAGTTGAGCAAATTCCCATTTGACGGGCGATCGCAGCTGCTGTTAGTGCATGGTCGCCTGTAATCATCTTCACCTGAATCCCGGCAGATTGACAGGCTTTGACTGCGGCGATCGCTTCCTCACGAGGCGGATCGATTATGCCTTGAAGTCCCAGAAACACCAGTCCTCGATCGATATCATTACGATCCAAGGATCGCTTAGTGGCAACTTCTTTGCTGGCAAAAGCTAGCACTCGTAATCCTTGGTTTGCCATGTCAGCAACTTCCTGTTCTACTGCGGCAGGATTGAGACGAGCGAGTTGTCCTTGAGCATCGAGCAGGCGATCGCATCGTTGGAGAATTGCCTCTACAGAACCTTTGAGATAAATCACATTCAGCGATCGCTTTGCATCTAATTCATGCAAAGTCGCCATGTACTGGAATTGGGACTCAAAGGGAATGGTGTCTATTCTAGGTAATTCTTGCTCTAGATTCGCTTGCGTCAATCCCGCTTTATTGGCAGCTGTAATCAATGCTCCCTCAGTTGGGGTTCCTACTAAGTCCCACTGTCCGTCTCCCCATTCGATATGAGAATCATTGCAGAGCAATCCTGCTTCCAAGGATTCCCAAAGAGCAACATGTCCATCTCCATTGAAATCAACAGGCTGTCCATTCATCAGGATTTCACCGTCTGGGGCATAACCAATACCGCTAACGGTGTAGTGTTGTCCACCTACATAAATCTTTTGAACCGTCATCTGATTCTCAGTTAATGTCCCAGTTTTGTCAGAGCAGATAACGGTGGTACTTCCCAAGGTTTCCACAGCAGGTAGCTTGCGAATAATCGCCTTACGTCGTGCCATCCGGGAAACTCCGATCGCTAAAGTGACGGTAACAATTGCAGGCAATCCTTCGGGAATCGCGCTGACTACCAGAGCCACACTCGCTTTGAAAACATCAATCCAAGATTCGCCTTGTCCTAATCCGACTGCAAATGTCAGAGCAGCCAAACCTAAAATGACATACAACAAGCTTTTGCTAAACTTGTCAATATTTCGCGTCAGCGGTGTTTTCAGATGTGTGCTGCTTTCAATTAACTGCGAGATGCGACCGATTTCAGTGGCATCTGCGATCGCTACTACAATCCCTTCTGCCTGTCCAAAACTGACGAAACTTCCGGCATACACCATATTGCTTCGTTCGGCTAACGGTGTTTCGACAGCCAGCGATGCCGTTGCTTTCTCCACCGGAACGGATTCGCCTGTTAAGGCAGACTCGTCAACTTGCAAACCACGCACACTTAATAGCCGCAGATCGGCGGGTACTTTATCCCCAGATGCTAGCAGTACCAAATCACCAAGAACAAGTTCAGTCGAAGCCAGACGGGTTTTTTGACCATCGCGAATCAAAGTTGCTTCGGTAGTGACAGCTTTGGATAGAGCAGCGATCGCGCCTTCTGCTTTCGATTCTTGAATGTAGCTAATGATGACATTAATTAGGGTGACGGCAAAAATTACTCCCGCATCTATCCAATCTCGCAGCAGCAGCGTTACTACTCCCGCCGTCAGCAAAATGTATAGTAGTGGTTGATTAAATTGCTCTAAAAATCGTAGCCAAGGACTTTTTCCACTTTTACCAGTCAGTTGATTTGCACCCATCTGCTGGTGTCGTTTGGTAGCTTCTTCATGGGTCAAACCTGCTTCCGGATGGCTGGCTAACGTTTGCACAACCTTTTGTTCGCTCAGAGTATGCCATTCATAGTTGAGTAAATCTTTTGTTGTCTGGGCAAAAGTATTTGTAGCGATCGTATCTGCTGTCATCTCAGTCTCCAAATTGAAAGAACCGCTAAACTAATTCGTAATTAAGATTCATCAGAGGATGTTTGAAAAGTCCTTTCATTGGTAGTAAAAAGTTTTAGATCCCCCTTAAAAAGGGGGGAAACTTCTGAAAGTCCCCCTTTTTAAGGGGGGTTACGGGGGATCAATAAGTGCCTAAAATCACAGCTAACCACTTTTCAAACAACCTCTCAGATTTAATATGGGGCGTTCTGAAATTGACATTTTTGGATATGACAAAACAACAATTCTTTGCGTCTATGCGTGAGATTAATTCATACTTTCAATCAGCAACGCCTAATATCGCTTTCTCTGTTTGAATCTGTACCTTTTTTCAAATTAGTGTTATTACGAGAATCTTTTGCTAAGTTCATAAACATGCCACTCTCGTACACCCCAGTAACGGAGAATCGGTTCTGCTTGCCAGATTTCATCTACTGTTCCCTCTACCTTCACCAAGAATTCTTCTTGGGATGTAGGCTGACAGAGTAAAACTTGCCTTTCGGGAGCAAACCAACCTTGAAAAGCACCATAAACACTACCAAAAAGCGCACTCGCTCCACCCGCCAGCAGCGTACCCACCACAGATTCAACCGCTAACGCTGGCCCAAAACCGGGAATAACTAATACACCAAGTCCGGCTGTGAGTGCCAGGAATCCCCCGGCTGTTCCGCCTGTAATTGCACCTGCTTTGGCACCTTCGATAGGAGTCATGGTATGTTTAATCGCATTAGCATCCTTGTGCAACTTTTCGTGTTCAGAGTCTAAAGTAAACACAGAAATTTTCTGCATCGGAAAGTCAATCGCTCTGAGTTCATCAAGCACCTGTGTTGCCGCTTGATGAGTAGAAATGATGCCCATTGCATTTTTAACTGGACTGAAATTCATAACAACATCTCCTATAAAAATGTGTCAGTTTCAAACGAAGTATTAATAATCTCGAAATAGTAAGCAACTATGGTTTGCAGTGTGAGCAGGAACCGTACCGTTAGAACGATTCACGTAAACAATAGCAATAAAGCTTGTTATATTTACTACATGCTATATAAGCAAATGCCACGTTTGTTAAGCCCTGTTGCTTTAGCTCAATACCCTTCTATTCCACGATTGCTCATAAATGTGAACAAAAAGTGATTGAAGAAGGCAGAAGGAAAAGCAAAATGCCTGATTGCTTATTCAAAATGCTTAAATGCTTTCTCAAAGCCCAGTTTGCTTTCTCATTTCAGTACTAACTCATACTTTTCTATTGAAATAGCTGCGATCGCACAAGTTGAACAGCACAGGCAGTCCCAAACCTTTAGTACAAACGATTGACAGCCTTACAAGATAGGGGTTTCTTAACTGGCTTTCTTACTTAAGCTGGCTCCTACAGTTGAGAGTATATCCCTCTTTTATCACTTTGGGAGAACCCAATCGCTGAAAGCCTTTCGAGGCTTTAATTTCTAAGTTTTGGCTATAAATTTTAGTTACTGTTAGAAAATAAAGGCTCAAAGCTTGACTCAATCAAAGTTTCAGAATCT